>JABJBS010000344.1 GCA_018668695.1 Deltaproteobacteria bacterium | reverse complement strand
AAAGTGATCCTGAAAAAGCGATCGAACATTATAAAATCTCTCTTGATGCAGACGCTTCCAACGAAGTCGCTGTAGCGCAATATGCAAGTCTCTTACGTCATTGCGGCCGATTAGATGTGGCAGAAAGTGTCTTGCGAGTTTTCTTGGAACGAGATGTCGATGTAAATGTTCTGGCGGAGCTGGCTAAATGCTGCCAAGCCCGGCAGTCAAATCAAGAAGCCTACCAACTTTATCGTGAAGTCCTGGATATCGATCCCAAAATGCGGGCGAGCTTAGTAAGCTTCGTGGAGCTGGGTGCGACTTTTCAAAGTTATGCTGAAATTCATTCATACGTAGGTAAATATTTAGTAGTTCATCCGAATGACCCTGAGATAGCTTCACTGTATACCAAGCTAAGCGGCTTATGTGGGCGAGGATAGCTCGAGCCAATGTTAACTAGAAAAATAATCGAAGCCTCAAACTCTAATCGGGACGTTGAACGAGAGCTGCTCTTGATGCTGCGGGAAAAAGGCTCGCGAAGACTATTTCTTAAAGCGGCTCAAAACTGCTTGGAGCATGGTTACCCAGCTCTTGCCTGGCGAATTCTAAGGCAGTGTTGTGAACAGTTTAATCCGCATTGCTCGGTAACCCAAGAGGTGATTAGAGAGGTGTTGAATGCTGGTGGAGAGCCTGCTCATTCGGTAACCCAAGATTATGCGTCGGGAATTAGGATCTCTGTGGTTATCTGTTCCTGGAATAGGGCAGAGATGCTTAAGGACTGCTTGGAACAGATCAATGCGAAATTGAGTTCTCACGATAGTGTTGAGATCTTGGTGGTCGACAATGGTTCCACGGATAACTCGGTTGAGATCGCACGAGCTGGGGGGGCTACAGAGGTTTATGAAGCAGATAGTAATGTTGGTTTAGAGATTTACCGCAATGCCTTCGACCTCTGCAAAGGCGACTTGATTATTGAAATCGATGACGATGTGATTGAGTTGCCGCAGAATTTCGACCAGATCTTTTTGGATTATTTTGAGGCTTTTCCTGACTTCGGATTTCTGGGAATGAATGTGGTTCAAGATTGGCGGACGAACGGTGCCAAGCCGGATATTGAGCATTATAGTCTGGAAGAACGAAATGGGATGACGATTGAGCGTGGCCCGGTCGTTGGCTGTTGCGCAGCAATCAAGCGGGAGACTTTTGACCGTGTAAATCGTTTTGAGGGTATTGAACTCTCTATGAGCCAAAGTGAGGACGGAGTTCTCTGTTCTCGGGTGATTAGTATGGGTTTAGGAGCAGGTATCATCCACGACCATACCTGCTTGCATGCTTGCGGCCCTACATTTTCCAAAGAGTATGGGTATTTAGAGCGTGACATCGAAAAATACCGCATAGCGGGATTGACTGAGATGGCTCAGATGTATGAAGGCATGAGAGAACCTCAATAAACCAACATATCAATACGCCCAATTTGCTCTCGCAAATCCAGCGTTTCTTTTTGCCAATATTGAACCGTGCCAAAGTATTCAAAAGTTCGTTTAAAGATAGGGTCTTCCCATCTTCGTGCAATCCATGAAGCGTAGTGGATGTAGCGAAGAGCTCGAAGAGGCTCGATAAGACGCAACTCTTGGCGATTGAATTCGCGAAAGGATTCATAGGCTTCAATCAGGACTTCGCGTTGAAGCCGTGCATGTTCGTCGTAGCCTGGGACCAGCATCCATATATCTTGGACAGCCGGTCCATTGGCCATATCGTCAAAGTCTAAGAAGGTGGCTCCATCCGGCGTCCAGAGAACATTCCCAAAATGACAATCGCCATGAATTCTAATGTTGTTGATGCCATTGAACATGGGTTCAATGCGCATTAGAAGTGATTCAACCGTAATCTTGAAGTTTTCCCGGGCTTCGGCGGGTATCAGGTCGTTTTCCAATAAGAAGTTTAAGTTGGCATGGCCATAGCTGGTGGGATTTAGGTTGATCCGCTCGGGGGCAGGAGCCATAGCCCCGATGTTGTGAATTCGACCAACCAAACGACCAAGCATTTGAACCTGCTCGTCGCCAAGCTCTTCTGGATTGCGCCCGCCTTTACGTGGGAAGAGGGAGTAGTAAATCCCGTCCACGGTGCCGACGGTTTCACCATCGCCGAGATCGATGGGCGTCGCGACAGGGATTTCAACTTCTTCAAGCTCTTTGAGAAAACGGTGTTCCGCGAGAATGGCTTCCTTGCTCCACCGGCCGGGGCGGTAAAATTTACCCACCACCATGGTCTCATCATCGAGCTCAAGCTGGTAAACACGGTTCTCGTAGCTGTTAAGGATGATGAACCGGCCTGTGCACCGGCGCCCTCCTGCCTCCACTGCATCCAGTACGTTTTCAGGGGTGAGGTCGTTGAATTTCCCGGCCAGCGGATGAGTGCCGAAGGGTTGGTCCATATTTTGGTCTTGAGTCATGGAGATGCTTTACCCTTTGGGGCCACAAGACTCAATGCATTGGGTGCGAATGGGCACCGCGCAGGTAATCCACTGCTTCTGTCAGGCCGTCAACCGAGAATTGGTACATCGGGAAGACATCTTTAACCAGGCGTATGCTCTTGGCACTGCCCCAAAATTTTTCGGGTTCAGGGTTGAGCCATACCGATTTTGGAACCTTTTGGCGAAGCCGCTTAAGCCACTCCAGTCCGGGGACCACGTTGTTGTGGAAATAGTAAATGGCGCCGCCGGTATGGGTAAGCTCGTAAGGGCTCATCCAAGCATCGCCTACAATCACTAGAGTCCAAGTTTGGTCGATTCGGTTGAGGAGATCCTGAGTCATGATGCCGCGATATTCTTGCATATCGGTGTACAGATTCTCATAGACGCAGTTGTGAAACTGGTAGGCTTCGAATTTTTTGAAATGACTTGCAGCGTGCGCGGCACTGAACAACCGCTCGCAAAGTTCGGAGTGGGGATCCATGGAGCCGCCAACGTCCATGAGTAAAAGAAGCTTAAGCTTGTTGTTACGAGGAGGTTCGAAGACCAGATCAATCTCGCCGCCATCGCGAGCAGTTTTATCGATGGTTTTCGGGACGCTAAGCTCTTCTGGCCCGGTATCACGGGCGAGCTTGCGAAGACGCCTTAAGGCGACACCGATTTGCCGAGTATCCAAGACCCGGTCATTTCTCAAATTGCGAAACTGGCGAAGCTCGGCAACTTGCACAGCATTGCGTCCGCCGCCTGGTCCGCCGATACGAACACCCGAGGGATGGTAACCGCCGTGGCCGTATGGGCTTGAGCCGCCAGTGCCGACCCATCGGTTTCCGCCATCGTGGCGCTCATCTTGTTTCTTTAGAGTTTCTTCGAACTTTTTGCGCAGTTCATCGAGATCAAGCTCTTGGAGCTTCGCAAGTTCTTCTGCGCTGAGTTCTTTCGGGAGCACAGGGTTGGAGAGCCAGTCCATGAGTTCGTCGTCTAAATCGAAGGTATGTTCAATGCCTTTGAAGTAGCTAGCGAATGCCCGGTCCCAAAGGTCAAATTGACTTTCTTTTTTGATCAAGATGCTTCTGCCTAAGTGGTAGAAGCATGCAAGGTCGGAACGAGCGTGACCTTGAGCGAGTGCTTCCATGAGTGTCATCCACTCTGTCACACTGACTTTGAGACCAACTGCCCGGGCATGAAAAAGAAAGTCTAAAAACATATCACCAGCCTGTACTGCGCTGCTTGGGACCTTGCTCAACTTCCGCGATGTCATTTTCTCGCTTCAACAGAACACCCAAAAATGGAAGTTTCTTCTCGAGGCTTTCGGGAGAGATGCCGGCCCTTCTTAAAGCGGCAATCCAGTCTACAAGCTCACTTGTAGAGGGGCGCTTGCGGATGTCCGGGAGCTCACGAATCCAATAAAACCGGGTCAAGCACTGCTCTAAAAGCTTCTCTTCTAACTCCGGGTGATGAACCTTAACGATATCTTCCATCAGCTCTTTCGCAGGAAAAGCGATGTAGTGAAACACGCAGCGCCGAAGGAATGCATCTGGAAGCTCTTTCTCATTATTGGACGTAATGATGACGATAGGGCGGTTTTCAGCCTTTATATGCTCGCCAGTTTCGCTCACAGTGAAGCTCATTCGGTCGAGCTCGTGTAGAAGGTCGTTTGGAAATTCCATATCGGCTTTATCGATTTCATCGATGAGCAGAACCACGCGCTTGTCCTTTTGAAACGAGGCGCCCAGCGGGCCAAACTTGATATATTTACTGATGTCGGTGATGTCACCGTCGCCAAATCGCGCGTCGTTTAGGCGCTGAACTGTGTCATATACGTAAAGACCATTTTGGGCCTTGGTCGTAGACTTCACGTTCCAAACTAAAATCTCTGTATCGAGTGCTTCTGCAATGGCTTCGGCCAAGAGTGTTTTGCCGGTACCCGGCTCACCTTTAATAAGAAGGGGCTTTTGAAGGGCAATGGCTACATTAACCGTGTCTCGTAAGTCGGCAGATGTGAGGTAGTTGTCGGTTCCGTTGAACGTTGGGGTATCCATGGTTACTCCTTTGGAGTTTATCGTTTAACCCGCTTCGAGGGCGGTTGTCCACCGTTGGTGTGTATGGAGTTGTGAGGCTGTAATGTCTAAGGAATTTGGACGATTTGGAGGACTGCTTGATGTAATTCGCGACCAAGTGAAGGGCCTGTACGGCGGTCGTCATCGTGAATAACCATCAAACGGTGGGTGTCGAGTGGAGCTACACCCTCAGATTTGTGGGTAAACTTCAGCGGCTTTTCGTCGTTTTGTCGTAAAAGGGTAGGCTTGCCTGAAAGAGGAAGGCCAGTGGTCTTGAGAGACCAAAGATAACCGCCAACACCGCTCGCTGTATTGTCTAGCTCAAAACTGGTGAGCAGCCAGAGAGTTTGTGTTTCGGGAGCGTATTCAAGCCCCGAGATAGCAACTGTTTCGGGAACAGCCGATGTATCGAATGCGTAAACCGGTTCAATCGGTCCAGTCGCTTGGAAGCCGTTCTCATCCATGCTGTAGGGCAACGCTAATATCTGTGTGGAGTAACTAAATTCTTCGTAGCTCTTGCCCATTTCGCGGACGCCAAACAAAAGCGTATTCCCTGGGATAGCGGCAAGTGCTTCAACTTTCCAGTAAGGCGGTCCCTCTGGATATTTGTCATTAGCAAGTGCTCGTTTCATCTCCGAACGTAACCCAGCTGAACTCGCTTGTCCGTCGCGGCTGCTCATCTGAGCGATGCTTACTGCAGATGGCCGGTCAACGGGCCAATAGAGAAGCGTATTAAAGACGTCTAGCTCAGAATCGGATTCGTTGATTCTATCAAAACCGGTGGTGGCGAAGGCCCAGCGCCCGTCTGGCGTGGTGGTAAAGTCTTCGTATTTTCGGGCCATGCGGAAAGGAGTCTCGGTATGAAACACATCGGGTCGTTGGCTCAGAATGCCTTGGTCGAAGTTTAATGAAAAGACAGGGGAGCGTGTATCACCTGGAATGGGTTTATCGTTACCCAGGATTACTCGGCCATGGTGAACAGCGATGGCGGAGGGCTCACAGCTTGCAGGCTTATCGGGAGCGCGCATAAGCCCCTTTTCAAAGCAGGAGAATACGGTCGTTGATTGAATGTGAGGTCCAGTGCTCGGCTTTACTTCAGCAATGCTCTGCGGTCCAGGAGCTGAATGAGAGTGGCAGCCAAAGAGAGACAAGGTGAGAAGAAGAAGTGACGTTGATGTTCGCAACATTCTATTCTCCCATTCCCAACCCTTTGAAGAATCCGCGCATCTTCCCAAGTAGCTGGTCTGCGAAGTTCTTGGTTTCTTCATGATGTTCTTCGTGGCTTAAGTTATCCCGAGTTTTAAGGTTGCTTACGCGTCTTTGCGCAACCACTTGAGTGATGCGGTTGGCTATCTTCGGGCGTTGAGCAAGCAGGTCCTCGATATCAGAGCGGGTAATCTCGTAGACAATCGTGTCCGTGGCGGCTTCGACAGTGGCAGAACGGGGCTCGCCTGTTAGGAGCGACATCTCGCCAAAGAAGTCACCTGGGATGAGCTTGCCGACCCTTGTGGTTGTGGTGCCATCGCCTTCAAGATCAGCGTAGACGAAGAGCAGGCCTTCAACGACGATGTACATGGACTCGCCTGGGTCGTCCTTTTTAACAATGGAGTCGCCCGTTTTGAATTGGCGTTGAGTGATGCGCTGACTCAAGGATTCTACTTCATTTTCTTCAAGCGATTTGAAAATATCGATTCGCCGTACCAAGGCTTTTTGGTCGGTTTCAAGGGTGAGCTGACGGTTGGGCATTTCAGCCACGTAAAGGTCTTGCTTCTGATAGGCCAGAGTGACGCCTGCATGATGAAGATGCTCAAGGATGCTTGAACAAACTGCGTTGCGACCTTTGTTGGGGGAGAAGTCTGCTGGCAAAAGCCAATATCGAACTTTGTATTCTACACCCCATTCGGTGATGCCGTTGACGCGGGCTTTCGGTGCAGGATCGGCGAGAGGGCCTTTGGCCGCTTTAACGCCTGCGTTTAAAATACGTAAAGCGCGCTCTGGCGGTACTTCAAAGTCGAGTGTGAAAAGAAGCTCAAAACGGCTACGTAGCTCCGGCTCGCAGAGGTTGGTAACAATAATCTGTCCCATAAGATTGTTGGGTACGATATGCCGGAGGCCGTCTGTGGTGCGGATACGCGTGGAGCGCCAGTTGACCTCTTCAACACAGCCAATCATATCGGGTATGCCTCTGAGGTTGAGGCGAATCCAATCACCAATTTTAAATGGTCTATCCACATTGATGGCGATGCCACTGAAGACATCAGAGATCATACTTTGTACGGCCAGACCGACGACTAAACCAACGACACCAGAAGTTGCCCAGATCCCGCTGACGGGCAGGTTAAAAACTCCGCCGATGATACCCGTGACTGCGATGATAAAAATGATGGCCGCGACGACATCTTTAAGAAGCCGGGGAACGTTGCCGCCAAGGCGGGGGGCGACCAAACCGTCCCATACGAGAACATCGACCAAGCGAACCGCGAGCCAGGCAACACTTAACCACGCAACGGTGGCAATTGAGTATTTAATGATTTTGATGGTCTGAGAGATGACATCGATGCCAATTTCGTTAATCAGTGAGTCCCAGTAAAGCGTAGGGAGCACGGAAACCAATAGGAGAACGATGGGCCACAATAATTTTCTTCGAGCTGTTTGCTCACTTTTTCCCAAGACGAATCTCCTACGCAGTCGCATTTATAGCTGGAGAAGACCTTAACCTTAGACCACGTAAGTGGCAAACCTGAGCGAGTGGGTTGGCTTAAGAGATACCGAGTGTTTGGAGTGTTGGAAAAATAGCGCGGGGTTGACCGGAACTTAAGCGAGGTTGCTGGTACGGGTCTTCAAAATACGTTTTGGCTGCTTCAAACCCCATTTCGAGCTGCTTGCGAACGTCGGTTTCTGGATCAAAGGCATCAATGAGGCGATTGCGGCCCATAATACTTTGATGGGGCACAAATTCGGGCTTTTTCCAAAAGGAGAAGAGCTGGGGAAAAGGTGAGCAGCAAATCACTTCGCTGCAGCATGTGATCTGATTGGTGATCATCCCTGCATCAAGGTACCACTTCTTGTCCACGCGAACAGGGCGCCATGTATTGACGAATGGAATCGACATGGCCGCAATGACTGTATCGATGAGGTGCTTTTGGGAATTGAACTCTGAAATAATTTCGAGTTTTCCGGTTCGGGCGCGGGTCAGGGCAATATGCAATTTGCCAGAGCAGCGGATGTAGGCATCGGTTGGTAAAAAGCGCCAGAGCAGTGAGCGGTGATAGCGAAGCGAGCGTTGCAAAGCGACTTTGCCACCTTCACGGGCAACCTTGGCTTCCCACTCTTTAACGTAGGTATCGGTCACGAGATCGAAGTTCTTGGAGTTGTGGCTGGCCAGGAACCAGAGTCCGCAGAGGGCACCGCCCGAAATACCGTACACGCGGCTTACATCGTCACGGTCATACTTCTTGAGAATGTAGCGAGTGATACCAACGTTGAAAAAGGAAAGTATCGCGCCGCCTGCAAAAGAGAAGTGGAGATTATGCTCGTGGCCGCAGAGTGACTCCTGGCGAGGAGCGTTGGGTAAAGACTCTGGATGGCGTTTGATTAAATGCATTTACAACTCTCGGTTTTAGATTTCGCATTTTCGGGCAGCTGAACATCCTGCCATTGAGCTGTAAAGGTAACTGCATGGGTTATGCCAAAGTTTTACAATCGAATCGCTAATCGGATTCGTTAATTTTATTAGGTTTTTTAGGAGTGTGTTTCAAAACTGGTGCTTGAGCGGTCGAAAACGCCACATTATGAGTCCTTATCCGCCAAAATAGTCGCGGATGAGCATTGAGCAGAGGTTGATTTAGGTGAACAAGCTATGGTGAGATCAGGAAAGAACCGTTATGAAGCACTGCGTTATAACTCACTGTACCAGGAGGTTTGATGTGAGATGGTTTGTGTTGTTGTTGTCGCTAAGCCTGATGGCTTGTGCGGCTGATGAAGGAGGTCCGGCCGATTCTGAGAATCAGGGAACGGATCAAAGTGTGGCTGATGATACTCAAGATCCAAGTGATGCGAGTACAACAGACTCGACAGATGGCTCTGACGCGTCTGATGCGTCAGATGGTTCTGACGACTCGGATACGGATACAAGCGATGCGAGTTCATCTGATGATCCGTCCGATGCCTCAGATACCACTGAGCCTGAAGAGATCGATCTCTCGCAGCTCGACCTTAACGGAACTTTGCCGGCTTCAAATCTTGAGCCTGTAGAGTTTCTTGCTTTAAACCGTGATGGTTCAGAGCGAACTGCTGCGAATCTTGTGGGGCAACCCACGGTGATGTGGTTTTACCCACTCGCCAATTCACCTGGCTGAACGATCGAAGGTTGCGGGTACCGTGACCAATATGATGCGTTCGAGGCATTGGGTGTACAGATTGTAGGTGTGAGTACTGCTTCGCCGGCCGAGCATCAAAGCTGGGCTGAGCAAGAAGGCTTTCAATACGAGTTATGGCAAGATGATGCCAGGGGTGCTTTGGCCGCAAGGTATGGCGCCGATGACGGTTGGTTCGGAGCTTATTCGCGAATCACTGTTTTGTTGGATGCTGAGGGTAAGCTGATTCTAGAATATACTGAAATCAGCGATTTTAGCCCAGGTGCACATCCCAATGAGGTGCTCGCCGATTGTGAGCAGATATTCGGTAATTAACCTGACTGCTTTGTAGATAAGTTCCCGGCTTTTGTTGGATTGCCAGCACTCATCGAGTGTCGTAAACAGCGATCCAACACGAGGCGGGAACTCTATGAAGACACAATACTTTCAGTGGATATTATTAGCGGGTTGTGTGTCGGCACTTGGTTGGCAGCACACTAAAATCGGTGCTCTGCAAGAATCATTATCAGCTCAGGGTATTCAAACGGGAGAACTCCTCTCCAGTGACAAACCGGTGCGCGTTGGGGATGATTTTCGTAAAGCTATGCGCGGTGGCAATGGTCGGATGCGTGCCCTCGAGAACCGTATTGCGATTTTAGAAAATCGAGGTCCAAGCTTTGCTGCTGCCGCTGGAAGTTTAGAGCAAGCTCAAGGTAGCGGTGCCGGTGAAGAGGAAAAAGATCAGCCTCAAGCCATGCCTCAAGCGGTTGAGGATGCGTTTGAAACCGTGATGAGTAACCCACGTGCCAGTGAGCGCCTACGCGATATGATTCGGGAAGAGCAGGCCGCAGCTTCTTCAGAACGACGTGATGATAGGCAAGAGCGTCGCCGTGAACGGGTGGAGCAAGAGCTTGAAGCGTTGAATGAGATGCTGGACCTTTCGGGTTCTGACGCCGATACTTTAAACGACGCCATCAATTCTGAGAACGAGGCCGTCCGCGGATTTTGGGGCCAAGTTCGAAGCGGTGATATTTCTTGGGCTCAGGCTCGAAAGGCCACTCGGATGCGGCGCACTGAAACCGACACGCTTGTTCGTGACCTGCTCGATGAAAATAAACTCGTTGCCTATGAAACCTGGCGCGATGAGCAAATCGACCGTCAGCGTAAAAAAAATTAATCGCTGTCTTCCATTCATCATGGAGCAAAAAAAAACGGGAGCCAGGCTCCCGTTTTTAGTTTTTAATTGGCTCAAGCTCTAAGTGTCGGAGTCTCAACCAGCATCTTCGCCAGCATCTCCATCACCGCCAGAAGCAACGGGGATACACACGCCGGTTCCGTCTGGAGCACCCTCTGTGAAACAAATCTCAGTTTCAGAACATCCGTTGGCTTCGCCTTCAGCTGCATTGGGATTACACCATGCTACGCACACTTGGTCTTCACTGCTCGGATCAGTTGAAACACACGCATAACCATCCACACATGCAGGTCCCCCGCTATTCAGGCCGGTTGCTGGGTCAGCCGTGCAGCTTGCTCCTGCCTCAGCCATTGCCAAACCGGGAATGCAAAGTCCGTTGCCTTCGGTAAAGCTTGGGAGACAGGATGTAGCTCCTAGGGTCCCTGCCTCGCAGGTCGCGCCTTCAGTCACGTTACACAGTTGCGAGCATGTTCCGCCAAGAACCGGTTCGGCACAGAATGAATCCAGACAAGTGTTTTCCGAGCCCTGCAGGGCGGCGGCGTCACAGCTTTCACCAATACCCAATTGGCCTTGGAAGTCTGCACAAATTCCTTGGATGTTCTCGTCGATGGGTCCAATACATCGGCCCGCACCGTCTCCATCTTCAACCACATCACATGGCCCGTTGTAAGGGGTGTCTTGGAAAACGCCAAAGGCATCTCCACCCGGGTTACATAGATTTGGAAAACAATAATTGGTAAAGGCAGCCATAGGCGCAATTGGCACCATGTCCGGCGTCATACAATATTCAAAAATGCTACAAGCAGTGTGGTCAGCACAAGGTGCCACGCAAAGACTAACCGGCCCTTCAACACAGTCTAAGCCAGCCGCACAGGCTTTACCGCCTGTACAATCACTCAATCGGCTGAGTACACACAGGCCTTCTTCGCAGATTTGACCGCCCGAGCAATCGTCGCTGGTTTCGCAGGTATCACTGCCGCCCACGCACGCTCCGGTGGTTGGATCGCAGATTTCGCCGATGTCCTCGTTACAGACAACGCCTTCGCATTTGGGAACGCACTCACCATTGTCACATCTTTGGGTGCCATCTGGGCAATCTGAATCTGCCTCACATTCAGGCTCGGCGGTTGATGCATCGGCTGCATCGCTGCTGTCTGCGGCATCACTTGCATCACTTGCATCTGCAGCATCGGTTTCGTCGCCGGTTGTTTCGGTCGCGGCGCAGCCGACCATCAGTGTCAAAAATACGGACACCGCGGTTGTCGCGAAGCTCTTTCGTAAAGGTACTCTCATCATCTCTCCCCCGTGCACTCAGTGAGCGCACTGATTAATCGAATGGCATCAGTTACTTTGATACTCAACGCATCTGGACTCTTCTTTCGGTCACGTGGACCCCCCAAACAAAACTAGCACTAACTTATCTAGATGCATGGATTTATAGAAGAAATAGGCCGACCCGTAGCGGAGGAATGTTAAGGTGCTAAAAACATTGAGCTATTTTGTTGATAAGATGTTGAGTTGCACGATGTTGGTGGAGCCGTTAAGACAACTGCTGCAATTCACGGGAGCAACCAGGAAATCATGACATTCGCGCCTGATTCAGGACAAAGTATCAGCATATCTCAAAGCCTTGAGCTTGAGGCTGGACTTGCGCGTTTTGGTTTCCAAGAGTTTCGTCCAGGCCAGCGCGAAGCTGTGGAGATTCTGCTCGAGAAAAAGAAGCTACTTTTGGTGGCACCTACAGGCGGTGGTAAGAGTTTAACCTATCAGTTACCGGCCAGCTTACTTCCCGGAACCACCGTTGTGATATCGCCATTGATTGCTCTAATGCATGACCAAGTCCAAGCACTGGAAGAAAAAGGTATTGCGGCTACTTTTCTTGCCTCGACTTTAAGCTCTGAGCAAGCGCGCGAACGTATGCGCAATATGGCACAAGGTGCTTATAAGCTGGTTTACGTCGCGCCTGAACGACTTAACTTTCCTGGGTTTCGCAGTTTGGTACAAAAGCTCGATTGTCCTTTGATTGCAATCGATGAAGCACATTGTATCAGTGAATGGGGCCACGACTTTAGGCCCGAGTATATGCGCATCGGCGAGTTTATCAGTGAGATGCCTCACGCGGCGATTCTTGCTTGTACTGCCACGGCAACACCTTTCGTGCGCGATGAAATTCTTGCACGTCTTGGTTTAGGATCGGATACGCCGCAACTTATCAAAGGTTTCGCCCGGCCGAACCTGGCTCTGCGCGCGATGGATACCACTGGTAAAAAAGACCGCAACAAGCAAGTGGATAGGCTTTTGCGACAAGCTCTTCGCGACCCAGGCAGTGATGAGGGTACTGCGATTATTTATGCGCCCACGCGTAAAGCGACGGAGCAAGAGGCTTTACGCTTGGCTGAGTCTGGCTGGCGAGCTGCTCCTTATCATGCGGGGCTGGGCCCACGAGTCCGGGAGGACACAGGGCGCGCGTTTAAGTCGGGCGAGCTTCAACTGGTGGTTGCTACGAATGCGTTTGGAATGGGTATCGACCGCGGCGATGTGCGGGCGGTGATTCACTTAGCACCTCCAGGGTCGATGGAAGCTTATTATCAAGAAGTGGGGCGCGCTGGGCGAGATGGTGAAGATGCGTTTGGGCTGCTGCTTACTTCCGCAAGTGACATGCCGCTTCGTCGTCACCTTCTTGAGCGAGGCTCTGATGGCGAAGTACCACCGCAACAAGTGGTGGAGCATAAGTGGAATCTCTTTTTGGAATTGATGCGATGGGCCGAAGGTGGAAGCTGCCGCCATGATGCGATTTTACGATATTTTGGGGATCATGCAGAAAGCCTTGATGGCTGCGGCCGGTGCGATGTTTGCTTGAGCCTAGAACAACAGCCGGACCAAGACTCTGATGAGGTCACGCTCTATGTGCGTAAAGCATTGAGCGGCGTCGCACGCGTGCATGGCCGCTTTGGTTTACGTGCAGCTGCGCAGCTTTTGAGTGGCAAAAAAGAAAAACGACTGATCAGCTCAGGATTGAGCGAAACAAAGACCTTTGGGATTTTGAGTCAGCATTCAGAAGAGTGGAATATGAAACTCTTACGGAGATGTGTCACCGCCGGATGGGTAAGCTTTATCGGCGGCGACAGGCCTCTTGCCGTGCTTACCGAGGATGGGATTTCAGTCATGAAGGGTGAGCGCCCCGGTCATTTACTGCTGCCGCCTCTTGCATCCCATGGGCATATTCACCGCAGCGAGACGCCGGAAGAGCGCAAGGACCGTCGTTCGGAGCGCCTTTCAGCGGGAACCTTACAGGGTGATGCCATCGACTTGTTCGAGGCGCTGCGTGAATACCGTCTTGAACAAGCTAAGAGTCAGGGCGTGCCACCTTATGTGGTCGCAAGCGATCGTACCTTGCGTGACCTCGCGATGCTTAAGCCTCGAAATATGGATGAGCTAAAACTTGCTCACGGTATTGGACCTGCCAAAGCTGAGCGTTATGGCTCAGGTTTTCTTTCAGTCATACAACGGTTTCTGAGCAACTAAGACCTTACACTACTTACTCGGCTGTTATTATTGGGCTTTATGTTTTTAGACCTTGGCTTTGTTTTATTGTTTACAGTGTAAAATTTACAGCGTAAGTTAAACATATGCCAAGAGCAGCCCTATCAACTGAGCAAATAAGCGATTTTCGCAGTCGTGCCGTAGAATGTGCCACGTCCTTATTTATTGAAGGTGGCATGGATGCGCTGACGATGCGGGGTATTGCCACTGAGCTTGGTTGCAGCGCCATGACTCCCTACAGGTATTTTGAAAACCTCGAGGAGATTATAGCTGCAGTGCGTGCGCAGGCTTTCGAGCGGTTTGCAGACAAACAGCAAGAGGCTTTTAGAAGCGGCAAAGGTGCGGAACACTGTCTTCTCAATTTGAAACAAGCTTATATTGAATTTGCAGTGGCTGAACCTGAGCTTTACACGATTATGTTTCAGTTGCCCCGCGAAGAAGACCAGAATTATCCCGACTTGATAACCCAAAGCCGTAGAGGCTTTTCATATTTGGTGAAGGCTACAGAGTTGGCCGTTGGAGAGGGCTTCATGGCTGGAGACCCGCTGACCATCGCGCACGTTCTTTGGGCCAACACACATGGCTTGGTGTCACTGCATCTCTCGGGAAAGCTCTTGATGGGCCGCAGCCTGAAAGACCTCTCAGAAATCGTTCTTGAAATCCCACACACATAAAAAGGTTTACTAAAATGCGAATTGGAACATCATACAAGCAACATGGTTGCACGGGCGAATACGATGCCATTGTTATAGGATCTGGAATTGGCGGACTAACAACAGCCGCATTGATGGCAACCCATGCAGATAAGCGTGTTTTGGTACTTGAGCGTCATTATACAGCAGGTGGTTTCACGCATACCTTTCGCCGCAAAGGCTATGAGTGGGACGTGGGTGTGCATTACATTGGTGAAGTTCATGATGAGCGCGCTGAAGTTCGGCGGGTCTTTGATGATATCACGGACGGTCAACTCAAGTGGGCCGATATGGGCGAAGTTTACGACTGCATTGTTATTGGCGAAGATAAATACGACCTGGTGAAGGGCCGCAAAAATTTTATCGCAAAGCTTACCGAGTATTTCCCGGAAGAAGAGGACAATATCAAAGAGTATGTTCGCCGCGTAAAGCAGACCATCAAGGACGGACAGTTCTACTTCCTCGATAAAGCGCTTCCGGGACCCGTTAGCGCGGTTTTGGGACCATTGCTTCGACGTAAGGCGATGAAAGCATCGGGACAAACAGTCGGTGAGGTTCTGGCGGAAATCACGGACAACAAGCGGCTGCGAGCAGTTTTGGCAGGCCAATACGGTGATTATGGATTGTCTCCGAAGGACGGAAGTTTCTTTATTCATTGTATGGTCGTGAATCATTATTTCGAAGGTGGGGCTTACCCCATCGGCGGCTCGGCTCGAATTGCCGAAACCATTTTGCCAGTCATTGAACAAGCGGGCGGTAAGGTCTTAACCAACGCACCCGTAGACGAAGTGATTGTGAAAAAGGGACGTGCGGTTGGCGTGCGGCTTGAAGACGGGAAAGAACTTTTTGCCCCTGTAATCATCAGCAACGCAGGTGTTGTGAATACCATCAACCGACTTTTGCCGGAGCAAGTCGCCAAAAAGTATGGGTTTGACCAGCGGGTGAAGAACGTTGAGCCTTCTGTTGCTCACATGTCTTTGTATATTGGTTGTAAGAAAACAGCTTCGGAACTCAATCTGGAGAAAAGAAATCTTTGGGTCTATCCAGGCGAAGACCATGATGCATCCATTGAAAACTTTCTAGCAGATCCAGATAACAATCCATTGCCCGTTGCTTACCTTTCATTTCCATCCGCTAAAGATCCCTCATTCGAAGAGCGCTATCCCGGTAAGGCTACTTTGGAAGTTGTGTCTCTTGCGCCCTTTGATTGGTTTAAGAAGTGGGAAGATACCAAGTGGAAAAAGCGCGGCGATGATTATGATGCTTTAAAAGAAAAGTATACGCAGCGTATGCTAGAAGCTCTCTATAAGCAGTGCCCTCAACTGGAAGGCAATATCGATTACTTAGAGCTTTCTACGCCGCTGTCGACGAAGACCTTCGCGAGCTTTGCTTCAGGTGAAATTTATGGATTGTCACATACACCAGACCGCTTCAAAGAGCTTTGGCTGCGGCCCAGAACGCCTATCAAGGGGTTCTATCTGACGGGCGTTGATATCTGCTCGTGTGGTGTGGCGGGTGGAATGTTTGGCGGCGTACTGACGGCATCGGCAGTGACGCTCAAAGATATGCGTGGGGCAATTATAAAGCGCCGGGCTTCTCAAGATGGCCGGTGGAACGAGCCCGTACCAGCAGGCTAGGGATTTATAAGGCCGTTAGGCTTTAAACATGCCTTCTTCGTAAGAAACAATATGACCGGCAAAGGCTGATGCAGCGACCGTAAGAGGTGAGGCCAGGTAAAGTTTACCGGGTCCACTTCGGCCCTGAAAATTTCGGTTGATTGCACTGACCGTAACCTGCTCAGTTGTTTCGCTTACACCTGGCCCGCAACCGATGCATGCTCCACAACCCGGGTTGATAAGCTGCACACCGGCTTTTTCAAATAGGTCAGTCCAGCCCTGTTCTTTTGCAAACCTCGCTACATCTGCGCTTCCGTATTGAATAAAGAAGTTGACGTGGTCGGCGACTTTTTTACCGGAATTGAGCGCTTCCTCAACAACCTGTGCATAGAATGCAAAGTCGTCTGCTTTTCCTGCCGTGCAAGAGCCGCCGTAAGCGATATCAATTCGAACATTGCCAATGTCTGTGATGTTGGCGCCATTGGTTGGATCCGATGGGATACCTTTGTCTGGATTACCGGGGTGAGCCACCATGGGCTTGATGGTCGAAAGATCAATGGTGTGAACGCCGCCATCATAATGTGCGCCTGCATCAGGCATGATGCACTTGGCGCGAATCGCATCTTCATTTAAATCGGGGCGTCGCTCTTTTAGCCATGTGATGGTCTTCTCATCCCATTCCGCGATTCCGGTTTTAGCAGTGCACTCTGTAGCCATATTGCAGAGCGTAGCTCGTTCATCCATGCTCAAGGATTTGAGGCCCGGTCCACCAAACTCCATGGAGCGGTCAAGTGTATCTTCATCTCTTGCGTGCGTGGCGAGGATTTGAAGAATAACATCCTTGGCCGTACAGCCATCGTTGAGCTCACCTACGAGTTCAAAGCGAATAGCCTCTGGGACTCTTACGAAACTTGCACCACTGTGAATGGCTGCTGCGTATTCGGTTGCTCCAACGCCGTATGTTAAGGCGTTGTTGCCTCCGCCCATACAGGTGTGGCTGTCAGTTGCTTGGATAAAGTCACCGGGATCGATGAAGTGCTCGCGTGCTACTTGGTGGCAGATGCCGGGGGAGATTCCGTTTTTAGCAGAGTAGTCCCGAACGCCAGCGTGTGCTTGAAACTCTTTTTGTAGGTCGCGCAAGGTCTGAATTTTATCTTTGAATTTAGCAAAACGCGCTACGCCGTCGGCATAGAGGAGGTGGTCTTCAAAGACGGCAAGTTTTTGCGGGTTTTTGACTTTGTAATCATCGCCAAACTCGCGCCTTAGAAATTCATGAACCTGGGCACTGGTAAACTCATGGCTGTAACCACCGTCGGTGCGAGCCAGTACAGCATCGCCTGCTTTTACGAAATGTTCATCGCCTTGAGCGACAAGCTTCTGGGCAATGATTTTTTCGACCATCGTCATCGGGCGTTTTGAGGTTTCAGGCGCCGGTACAGTCACTTCGCCAGTGGCCAATTTTTTAGAGAATTTGAACAGCCCGCCGCTCTCTAGAATCACACGGGTAACGGGGTCATAACGTCCGGTAAATTCTTCCAGTGCTACGCCTTCTCCGTTTTGCAAGCGCTCCAATGCCTCGTAGCCTGCCATGAGCTGCCCGAGGTTAATGTTGTTGCGTTCGTGGATCGGCGCGAATGAGTGGGCGATAACAATCTTGATGCCGCTGTAGCTTTCACATTGGGCGGCCGTTTCTCGCGAAGAGCCGGTTCCTTTGCGCTGACCACTGACGATCACTTCAAAATTGCCATTCATTAAGGCGCTGGGTTGGAAAACCCGCTCGCCTTGATGGAGAAGCCCGGCGTATGCATTTTTGGCAATGTCTTCTGGGCGGTGATCAAAGCAGACCCAGGCAGGAGTCATGACGTCGGTATTGATATCGTCGAGTAAATCCTCAGGTTTGAGGTCGGCCATCTTTAAGTCGAGGCCTTCATAGAGCTGCTTTTTTATAAGGTCGAGATCTTTGGTGAGAAAGAGCACCCGCTTGCCTGGTGTTAACTGAACCATGGGTGTCGAATCTACATCTTGCATGCTCTACTCCATTATCCTCAAGGTAATCATACCCTTCGAGGCTGCCCGCATAGAACCTTTAGGGTAGACCGTCAACTCTTCAGTGTGGGTCGAGGCATTTATATTAAAGCTCAATCTAATTGGATGTTTAGAGCTGTGATCAAACGCTATTTTTGGACGCACTGCGTCCAGGAACTTTACGGTTGAGGCTTGGCGTATGAGCTTGAGGGTGCCTATAGTTAGCCAACCCCCGGACTCCCTTTTGAGGAAAGTAATGAAAATAAAGTTGTTCTATCTGTTTTTGGCTTTCGCAATGCTGATTCCTCAAGGCATTTTGGCGGCTGGAGATTCTGCACTCGATGAACAAGAGGTTGAGTTTCTTCGAATCATCAACGAGTACCGTGAAGCCAATGGAGCACCATGCCTAACGCCATCGCCTACGATGAACGATGCGGCCACTTACATGAGTGGCGCGATGGGTGAGCAAGGTTTTTTCGACCACAACGAACCGCCTTGTGATGATGCCGGTGATATCTGTACGGGTCGAGATCCCTTTGATCGAATCACTGCATTTGGTCATGACCAATGGACAAGCGCCGCTGAGAATATCGCCGCAGGCAACGCTTCTGCGGAAGCTACCTTTGAGCAGTGGCGAACAAGTCCCGGTCACAATGAAAATATGCTGGACCGAAGCTTTACTTCCATTGGAATTGGCCGAGTCTATATTGAAAACTCATATTTCGGTTGGTACTGGACCAACAATTTCTCGAATTGGGTAGATGGTACCGGTGACTGTTCTGGAGAGGGTGGCTCTGAGGGCGAAACCCCAGACTCCGGCGGTGAAGAAAACAACACTGAAACAGGTGATGGTGTTACGGACGAAGGTTCAGGCATCGATTCGGACGATGGGGTTGAGGCTAGCTGCCGACAAACAGGACCCACTCTGTGGATGTGGATGTTGGCCGGTGTATTTTTTCTACGCCGCAAAGAGCGTGAACCGGTCCGAGTAAAAATTTCCTAAGCCGCTTTTGCTTTCGCAATGGCTTGCTCTAAATCTTGTAGAGCATATTCCAATCGATTTGTAATCTCATGAATATGAGGCAACGTCTGGTGGTTGCCCAAGGCAGTTACATTCAATTGCCCGGCGTAGCTCCAAGCAGTGAGGTTCAGACCCATGCCGCCTAAGATGGGACCTACAGAATAGAAGCGTTTGAGCTTTCTACCGCCTACGGTCAACATGCGGTCAGGCCCTCTTACATTGGACACGATAACGTTCGCGGGCGGACGGTGCCGATTGGCAAGCTTTAGGTCTGAGTAAAGCCGAAGACCAGCCTTATATGGAAGCGGTGGAATGTACTCTGCCCACTCGTGTAGAATCTCCGTTCCCATGCAATCGCTTGCCTGTTTCGCGCTTACGCTGGCAAGATGAATCGCTCGAATACGCTCGAGCGGGCACTCGATGTTGGTACACAACGACGTAAAGAGATTACTCAGCTTGTTGCCCTGTGTGTGCATGTCGCCGTGGTTGAGAGCGATAGAAACCGGGACTGTAGCGATTAAGGGCTTCTCCGGACACATATCGTAAGTATTTAGAAAGTCTCTTAGCGCGCCGGATACCAATGCCAAGACTACATCATTGATGGTCACGTTGAGAAAGCTTTTGATAACCCGTAAGCGTTCAAACTCAATACTGGTGGTGGCAAATGAGCGCCGCGGTCCGATTGATGTATTGAGCACTGTCTTCTCTGTAGCAAAAGGTCCCGGTAAACGGTCACCATCCTGGCGGTGGTGGCGAATGAGTCTGCGAGTGCCTTGCAGTGTTCGCGACATGAGACTCGGAAGTCCAGCTGCCCTGGCAGGGGTTTGCTTAAGCGCATTCCAGGCCAGTTTCGTGGGAGATGGCGTTGAACTCGGCTCTTTTGGGGTGGCGGGAAACGGAGTCACACGAGATGAGCCGTCCGCTGGATCCATAACCTGATTCAAAAGTGTTGAAGACGCGAGACCATCAGCAATCGCATGATGAATTTTAGCCACATAAGCGATTTCGTTGCCGGGCAATCCTTCAAGCATCCATACTTCCCAGAGGGGCCGGTCGCGCCGTAGTGGGCGCCCTGCGATTTGCGCGATGGTATCGTCTAGTTCTCGTTGTCCTCCTGGAGCAACCACTGCAAGTCTGCGCACATGACGACTGATATTGAATTCTGGATCATCGGCCCAGATCGGGTGATGAAGACCAAGCGGTACATTTACGGCCTTACATTTAAAAAGGGGCATGAGGTGAAGACGCTTGGTCAGCTCATGCTTAAGCCGAGAAAACAAAAAGTTGCTGTCGCCCTGTGGGGCATCAACAATGGCCACCTTAAGCGTGTGCATATGCACAGCTGGGGTTTCTCCATAAAGAAACGCTGCATCCATTCCGCTGAGTCTTTTCATAGGGGTGCCTCTTCCAAATTTGCGAATGCCCTGAGGGCTTGATGAACAGTTTGAAGCGCTGGTTTGGACCAGAAGTAGCTAACATGTCCACCGGGAAACCAGGTCACCGGTGTTTTCCAGGCTCGGCTAAGTTTATTGGCCTGAGCATTGGGTGTGATGTGGTCAGCTGTGCCGGCCATAATCAAACGACTCGATTCAGGTGCCGACGGGGTGAGCGCTTCGGGAGATACCAGGCAAAATAAAGAACGCAGGGTGGGCCCCAAAATATCATGTTCTTCGGCTCTACGACGAAGGCGCTTGGTTGTGTGCCCAGAAAAGAGCTCTGGAATATCACAAAGAGGAATGGCGCAGATCACCATGTCGAGCTCTTCGAGGCCGCTCATTAGTGCGCTCACGTATGACCCCATCGATATTCCGTAAAACCCAATTTGTGTTCCACCTTGCTCTCGAATCCAATGAACGAGATTGCGAGCTTCAAAGACCGCTTGTGAAATGCCGTGAAGGCTTTCAACAAGTTCAAAGCTTAAGAGCCCGCCACGTTCTTGATCAGAGGCCCGCCGTGCGCCGTGTGCTGGCATCACCGGGACAACCACATTCAGACCTAAGTGTTTGTGTAGTCTTCGTACTTGAAATGCAGGAAAATCTATCCAGGGGCTCCCTGTACCGAGACCGTGCATGCAAATAATCCAAGGCCGGGTCACATCATCATGGGCAAAGACACCCGCGTAAGCGGTTTGATTTTCCTTTTTGGACATCCATCGGCGGCCCACGGGTTCGTTAAGAGGCGACCGGTATCCGCTTTCAAAAGTAAGCTCGGTATATCGGCCGGCGGGGCCGAGTCGTTTTTTGCGCTTTTTGATATTCAGCGGTTCTGGAACGGGGTGAAATAGCTTGGGGTTCACCAGCATTCCAGCCTCCGCATAAAGGTCGTGGGCGTTTTGAATTTCGAACTGCAATCGGGAGAAATCATTTTTCCGCGGACTCTTACGAACCCCTTTCATCAGCGTAAGAACAGCCTTGTCTACAGCGGCTCCTATTTTGCGCTGCACCTTCGGCGGTAACTCCGGAGGCTGGGGAACACGGACTTTTCTCGGTAATCGAAGTAAGCGTTGAAGACCGCTCATTTGTGATTGCGACTTCATTTTTAAATACTTTCTTCGCCTTGATGAATGGCTTTGTAGGCCTTGGCGTCCACTGGCAAGTAGTTTCCTGCGCTAAGGTAGTAGAGCGGGTCTTGTACTAATTTGGGATTAAATCCCTCTTTTCGGTAATCTGTTTTTTGATGCTTGAATGTACCCGTAACACGCATCCCGCCCTGAATGATTCTGACGAAGACAGGGCGCTGGTAGGCCGCCAATTCGTCTTTGACAAAGTGTGCAAATTTTTTGATGTCGAAATCGTCATTGGTGGTAAGGGCTACCATACCCGCCTTACCTTCAGTTTTTTCAACCGCGACTCCGTACACATTGGATTCAAGAACACCTTGAGCACCGTTGAGGGTTTCCGCAACTTGTGTGGTTGAGACGTTTTCGCCTTTCCAGCGAAAGGTATCCCCAAGTCTGTCTTCAAAGCTTAACCAGCGTCCTTCATGAAGTTTGACCAGATCCCCGGTGTTAAAATACCTATCTCCGGATTTAAAAAGGTCATGCTCAAGTTTTTTAGCGGTCGCCTTTTTGTCGACGTATCCCTCAAAGGTCGTGAGCTTAGATATTTTTCCAAGGAGTAATCCGGACTCACCCGCATTAACCGCTTTAGCATGCCCACGGGCGTCTCTATGGATCTCTCCACTGGTGGGATCGCATTGCACCACGACCATACTTGGAGCCAGTCTGCCGATCATTCCAGGCTTACCAGAAAAGTTGATGGCAGGAGCGTTACCTTCAGTACTTCCGTAGAACTCGCGAATGGTTGGAATCTCAAATCGTTCTTGAAACTCTTCCCAGATGTCAGGTCGTAATCCGTTACCGACTGCCACTTGAAGCTCATGACCACGCTCTTGAGGAACCGAAGGAGTATTGAGGAGGTAGCGGCAAAGTTCTCCGATATAAACGAAGCTCGTGGCACGAAAGTTTTGAACGTCCGGCCAGAAACCAGACGCTGAGAACTTCTGTCGTAGTCCAATGGCCGCTCCTGTGGCCAAGGAGGAACCGAAGCCTAACAACATGGCGTTGGAATGGTAGAGGGGCAGCGGAACATAAATGAGGCTGCCTGGAGTACTCTGATGAACCAAGTGCCCAAAGAAGACGTTTGCACCGAGCATGCGCTGGTTACGAATGACTGCAGCTTTCGGCAGCCCAGTGGTGCCCGACGTATAGATATAACAATAAACGTCTTCGCCGCGCGGCGTATACCGGTAGTCGGTGGTGCGTGGTGAGCAACCGTCGATCGACTTATTCACACAGTCTTGACTGGTTTCTTGTCCGGCGGGAGCGTGGAGCCATACTTTAAGATCGGAGTTTTTGGCGCATGGTGAATCTTCAAAGGTTGGAATGTGCTCGGTGCCCAAAAATAAGCGTGTGCTGCCACAGGCTTGAAGCGCGTGCTCTAAAGCATCGCCTTTGAGATTGGTATTGATCAGCGACGTGATGGCGCCGATTCGGTTCAGACCCATGACGCAAAAGAGGTAATCGGGCCGATTGTCCATCATCAGCGCAACAACGTCGCCCGAGCGTACCCCTTGTTTTTTAAAAAAGGCTGCGTACTGGTTGGCCCGCGCGTTCATTTGCCGCCAGGTGTAACGCTGATTCTCAAACGCGAGAGCGAGCGCAGTAGGCTGTTTCTTAGCCAGCTGCTGCAAAAGGAGTGCTGGGTTCACCTTCGCTGTAGGAATCAGTTTCGGTAGGTCCGTTGCGAACCGCGCGAGTTGATAAGTCTGCTTGATATATTTTGTGAGTTGTTTCAGCTGGGGCATTGGACTTTCTCTCTGGCTTGTAAAAAACAGATTCCACTAGATTTTGAATTCGGCTCACAATGGGCCGGGGGTTTTCTTGGACCAGTGCATCTAAGGTCTCTTGCATGGCCTCTGTGATTTCCTCGTAATACTTGTTGACCAGCTCTTCGTCTTGAGCGTCTTCGTGGCAGTGGTGCGACATATCTCTTGGCTCGAGAACCTGCATGGTGATTTTCGCAGGCATCGGTATTCCAGGCTGACCAGGTGTGGAGATACCCCAAGGAAATTGCAGAAGGATGGGATAGACGGTCATCCGTAGGCGGTCCATCTTGAAGAGCTTGGCTAGTTTTTCACCTCGGCTAAGAACCATCGTGGTGTTGTGACCGCCGTGTGAGACGACAGGAACAATGGCAACACCGGCTTTGATTGCGAGGCGTATAAACCCGCGGTGCTCTGCGAAGTCTATTTGATTTCTATCGCTCCAGGGACGAAACACTTCGTGGGCGCCGCCCGGATAAACCAGCACGGAGCAGCCGTTCTCAAGCGCTTTGAGGGCGTTGGCGTGAGATGCGGGTACCTGACCAATTTTGCGCATGATGGGGGCCAGTCCGGGAATGGAGAAGGCCGCATCAAAAGCCAGTCCGATGAGCGTTTGGTCCTTGCGCTCTTGAAACCAGGTCGAAAGCAATTTGCAAGTATCGGGTGTCATGACCCCGCCTGAGTGGTTACCTACCAAGAGAACGGGCTTATCTTTTGGAATCAAATTGAAACCACGGATTTCAGAGCCGAAATACGCATTAAAGGCTTCCATGAATGGCAGGAGTTGCTGGATAAACTCTTGGTCCCGTTGGAAGACTGGCTCAGCAATACGTTCTTTCGAAAAGGCGGACCATTTATTAATCGGGTCATAGTTTTGAATGAGTTTTTCGACGCCGCCCAATAGTTTATGGGTCAATCCTTTTCGTGGTGATTTTGAATTCATCATACTCTTGTCTCCTGAGAGATTTTGGAAGGCTCGATGCATCCCGTTGCTTGATTTGAAAAAGACATGGCCCGCATACCTAGTTGCAGTGGGTTACGCTCAAGACCGTTGGTGAGTAGTGCAAACGATAGACCTGTGTGAGGGTCGGCCCATCCGACTTGGCCTCCTGCGCCTGGGTGTCCGAATGCTTGGTCGGAGTGACCCGGGGCAAAACCGCGAAATACCTTGTCTTGCCCACCGGCTATCACTAGCCCAAGGCTTCGGCCGGCTGGTTGACCCGTCATGGGATCTTTGAGGTCGTGGGTGCGCACCTGCAGTCCTTGTTGGACGGTACTTGGTTTTAAGAGCGTCTTGCCGTCTGGCATGGTGAGATGACCCAGGACCCCCTGATAAAACAGTGCGAGTGAGGCCGCTGTCATAATGCCACCTGAGCCGGGTGCGCCGGTCGTTCTAAAGTCAGCGCGGTCAAATTGCGACAACCATTGTTCTTGCGAAACGTTCTTGAATTTATCGGGGTCGAGTCCCATCTGCTTCATCATGGCGGGCTCGGGTGGCGTGCCAACATGTTTGATGTCGGCCACTCGGTGATGCTCCCCTGCGCTGAGTCCAATGTGTAGGTCATCCAATCCGAGGGGCGCTGTGATTCGGCTTCGAATAAATTGGCGATAATCCATACCGCTTTGGGCTTCGATAATCTGCGCGAGTGCCCACATGCTGGCATTGGCGTGGTAAACAAAGCGGCTGCCAGGTTCCCATTGGGTTGTCCACGACTCAAAACGATTATGGCGAGCGGCCTTATCTTCCCATTCAGGGACGGAGAAGGGTGCTCTTGGAAAGCCAGCAGTGTGGGTGAGGAGGTGCTCGACAGTGATCGATCCTTTACCACCCTTTACAAATCCAGGGATGATTTTCGAGACCTCATCGCTTGGTTTGAGCTTTCCGTCTTCCATCAGCAACCATGTTGCAATCGACACAACAGCTTTGGTTGTTGAAAATGCAACATAGAGGGTGTCGTTGGTGGCAACGCTGCTTTCCCCTCGGCAAGTGACTTCACCGTAGGTTTCAAATGCTACAAGTGCGCCGTGGTGAGCGACAGCAACTTGCACAGAGGGCATATCACCACGTGAAACGGTGTTTTGAGCCATTTTAAGAAGTGATTCGACCTGGCTCTCATTAACCTCGGTCGTGCGTTTAGATTGAGTGGCTACGGCTTGCATACTCAGGTTTCCTGTTGGAACACGTTAAAACTTATCTGGGTGCTCAAAGTGCTGACGCACCTTCCACATTATTGCTCTAACGGGTTTTTGAGATGGTGTGTGTATAGGCTTGTAACATGTTCTAGTTGACGCACTGCGCCCTTAGAACCACGCACTGCGGGCTCTTAAGCTTGTAGGCGTTCTACGGGAAAGGGCAGCGGCGGCTTAGTAGCGGGCTACTTCCTCGACTGCTGCTTCGAGTGCTGCGGTGCTTGGGAGGAAGAATGATTCCAATGACGGTGCATACGGAACCGGGGTATCAAGAGAGCCCACGACCCTAATGGGAGCATCCAGAAATTCAAAGAGTTCGTCTCCAACCCGTGAAGCAATCGACTCAAGAATACTTCCTGTTCGGGAATCTTCGCCCATAAGAATCAATCGATTGGTTCGCTTAAGCGTGGTGGAGATTGCCTCCCAATCAAGGGGCATCAAGCTTCTTAAGTCGAGAACCTCAGCTTCGATGCCCTTTTTCTGAAGAGCTGCGGCTGCGTTTAAGGCGTGATGAACAAATGCGCCGTAAGTGATGATGGATACATCCTCACCGAGTCTTCTAAAGGCGGCTTTTCCTATTGGGACGTGACTCACTCCGCCAGAAATATCTTGTTTAATTTTCGGGTTTCGGTAGAGCGCAATGTGTTCATAATAAAGCACTGGGCCGCCATCTTGCGCAGCCGACAACATCAGGGCGCGGGCATCGTGGGGTGTAGAGGGCGCCACGATTTTCAGACCCGGTGTTCGGTAGAACCAGGGTGACGTATCTTGAGAGTGATAGGGTCCAGCTTTTCTGAGTCCGCCCCAAGGCATTCTTAGAACCATATTGGCGGCTTGTCCTGTGCGATAATGAAGCTTGGCGGCATTGTTGACGACTTGGTTGAAGCCGCTGGCTACAAAATCGTTGAATTGGATTTCACCAATGGCGCACATACCTTCGATGCTCGCACCGACACATGCACCAACAATGGCATTCTCAGCCAGTGGCGAGTTGATGATGCGGTCACCGTATTTTTCCGTCAGTGGGCGTAGAAGCATAAACGCATTCCCGTAGGGCGGTGCGACATCTTCCCCAAATACAAACGACTTTTCATTGTCTTCCAGGACATCGCCCACACCCATCCAAACGCCATCTAAGTAGGTCTGTTTGCCGCCGCCGATAGCCGGCTCGTCTACCAGGCTGGCCTCCGCGGATGCGCTGGGAATGCAGTGCTCGGCCTGGCCCGGTTGATTGGGCGTGCGCTGGGGATCATCGGTAACATAAACTCCGCGTCCGGCAGCTGAGGGCTCGGGCCATGGTGCTAGCTTCACGGCGCTCATTGCTTCATCAATCTGGCGCATGACATCGGCTTGAAGTGCCAAGAAGTCATGAGCGGTGATGGTGCCTTCTGAGATAAGCTTTTTCGAGTAGGTGGCAATAGGGTCTCGTTGGCTCCAGGCCTTATAGGCCTCAGCATCCACATAGCCCCGGTCTGTTTGTTCAGGCAATTCGAAAGACAGCTCAGGATCTTCGCCCAGGTAGAGCATATCGTCGTGATGGGCATGGCCGCACATCCGCATGGCTACCAGTTCAATCAAGGTGGCACCGAGACCTTGGCGTGCTCGATCGGCGGCCCAAGCATAGGCTGCGGCGATGGCCTCTGGATCGGTTCCATCTATCGTGACGTGGGGTATGCCGTATCCGATGGCTTTATCTGCAAACGTTCGGACTGCGGATTGTGCATCGGTGGGCGTCGACAATGCGGTCTGGTTATTTTGAATGCAATAGATAATGGGCAGCTTGCGGACTGCTCCGAGGTTAATTGCTTCATGCCATTCACCGAGTGAACTACCGCCTTCACCGATAAAAGCGAGTGCAACGCGGTCTTGCTTTAATAATTTCATGGCAAGTGCTTGGCCGGTTGCCGTCACGGTAGAGATAGCGAGCGGGGCTGCGGCCGGAAGAACACCTCGGTGTGCATGACCAAGATGTAAATCTTTACCATCGAGTGGTAGGCCTTGCTTTCCGGCTTGAGCGTTAAGGGCAACGAATACGTCGTCATCGATGAACGCCAGCGCTATTCCCAAATCGCGAATAAGTGGAGCAACGACGTCGCCTTTCCAGCTACTGCCGGTGAATAGGCATGCATCTCGCTTGAGCCGTAGCGCGGCTGCGTAAATGGCTTCCTGCCCCAATGAACGAAACCCTTTGCCTTGAACTCCTTTGCCCTCGTACTGAACTTCTCCCGTGAGAAACATCTTCTTCATTTGGTTATCAACAGCACGGGTCAGTAAAATTCCCCGTAACATCCACTTCTTCTCTTCTTCAGTGAAGCTCTGCGTAAGGGCGGTGCGCTCCAAAAAACCGGTGATATCTGTGGAGAGGGCTTCGATTGCATGGGCCATGCGGTCCTTGGCCGAGACAAAAGGAGTGGTTTCGCCAAGGCCGCGCGTGGTTGGTTGCAGTTTCTTTTTAATCGCACCGGTAATCTTGTTACCAAGCTTTGTGTAGTCAGATGCCTTTTTCAGAGTCGTGACTGAGGCGAGTGCATCACTGACGCACTCGCGTGCGGTCGGAAGCAAGAAGGGGTGGTGCTCGGCCAGGAATGTGAGAAGAGCCATCTCAAGCTTCTTGGTTGAGGATGCCTTACGTGGTGCCGTTGTCATACGTATTCCTTCCGGGTGGGTTCGCCGGAGGCTCGTATATCAGATACGGAGAATCGTCCAAGGGTAGGAGAGAACTCTTGATTAAGAATATAAATCTTAACTAAATCAGCAGCTTACGCGTCGGGCTGGTTGGTCAGTTCACCCTGGTTGTCATAAGCGTTGTAGGCAACCCAGTCACCCGCGATGGGTGAGAAGAGCATGTGTTCTTCGATGCCAAAAGCTTGAGTCAGCGCCAATGCATCTGGTGCAACTTCTTTACAGAGGCGACGGGTAATTTCACTTACCTCGGTTCCTTTTGACGGTGAGAGGAGACCTTCGCTGAGCATCCAGCCTAAATCTTTTTCAACGCAATTTAGGGAGTAGAGTTTGCAGAGACGCTTCATCAGAGGCTGCAAGGAGTCGTCCATTTTATCGATGGCTTCAATGGACTTTTCAAGCACCATGCGTTCTCCGTAGGCTTTCGCCGCAGCTTGAACCAGGTCGGATTCCTCAAACATCCACGTATTAAAGAGCTTGTCTCCAGCTTTTTTACTCTTGGCGAGCTTGTTGGCGAGTTGCCCGAGTAGGCGTTTCTCGCGTGCTCGAAAGAGAGTGACGAGGTCATCGTTGTCTTCAAGATCGATGTTTACCAAGCCGTCGACGAGGCGGTGCAGGGCGGCTGGTAAATAGTCGGCTGCGATTTCTTTGGCCAGTTCGAATTTATCTGTCAGACCGAGTAGCTCTTTTGTTACCTTCTGCATGAGGACGCGGTTGTCGCCTTCTGCGGTCAGGCCGGCATGTGCTCCCGCAATGGCTTCACCAAAGCGGTTTGCCGAAAGATAGCCTTGTCCACCGCATCGTTCACGGCAAGTGGTGGCTGTGTTTTCTGCATGCCATGTCATCAGAGGCTTGAGTACGCAGCAAAGTAAAAGGACCTCTAATTTGTCCTCTTCTGTTTGCGCAGCATAACTGTCTTTTGCGGCGTTGAGAGCGAAGTTGTAGCAAAAAGTATTTGCAAGAAGTGGGAGTATCTCCCGCTGCTGCAACTGGTAAGACATGATTGGCGTATCGCTTTTGCCCTCTGGGCCAACCGCTAGCCTACTTGAGGCGTAGCGAATCGCGGTGATGAGCGCAACCTTGGTACTTCCTAGGCACATAGAGGCAATGCACAAACGGCCGCTGAGGAGTTGGTCAGCAACCACAAGAAAGCGTTTCCGGCTTCCTTTGACAGCGCTGCTAAATGTCCCATTTTCGGACACTTGACTGATGGCGTCCAGAAGGTTTTCACGAGGGATTCGAACATTGTCGAAGCTAAGGCTGGCATTGTCGACGCCGTTGACGCCAATCTTGTGCCCCATGTCCCAGATGGTTACACCTTTTTTCGGCTTCATATTCTTTGAACGAATGGGGACCAGGAAGGTATGGAGGCCTTCATTGTTGCCGTTGATATGAAGATGGGCAAAGACAATGCAGTAGTGTGCATGAATCGCGCCGTTGGTGATCCAATACTTCTTAGACTTAGTTGATGGAGAATGAATGATGAACTGGTCTTTGTCTGCGTCGTAAGTTGCAGTAGTTTCCATCTCCACGGCATTGTTACCGTAGCCGAGTTCAGTGAGACCGAAGCAACCAACAGACTTAAAGTCGTCGATTTCTTTGACGTACTTGTTGTGATGCTTTTCAGTTCCCAACTTGAGAAGGGTGCCACCAAAAAGATTGAACTGCACTGTCATTTTAGTTGCAGTTGCACCATCGACCATCCCAACAGCCTCATGAACACTGAAAATTCTGTGAGGATTTTTATCGAAGTCAGTGACACTTATGTGTCCGCCTTCGCAGATTTTCTTGAGGCGCTCATAAGCAAGTTGGCGCTCCTCTTCGAGAGAAATCGCATACCGAGGCGTGTAAAGCTCATCCTTGAAGAGCTCTTTTAGCGCTGCGCGGGTTTCGTGGTTGTCGTGTTCTAAAATGAAACGTAGCTTTTCTACATCAAAAGTGGATTCAGTAGTCATTGGCTACCCCCGTCGTTATACCCGTACCCGTCATGGGATAGGGTGATCCATAAAACGCTCCGTACCTGTTCCCCCAATGGATAACATAAAGTCGTTATGACGCAAGGTGTTAGGTACACGTGTTTTATCCATAGACCTTGCGCTTTTGGGATAGATCCCCAAGTTAGTAAAGGTACGATAAAGTTTAAGTTTAATTTCGCCCGGTAGGGCGGGACCTAAACTCTAACTGACCGAGAATGTATGGTTTTTTAACCGGGCCGGGCTCAATGTCCGGTGGTGTAGGTAAAATGTTTATCTTGAGTAAGGCCGTCATTCAGACGACACTTTCTCTAGGTAGAGGTTTCGCCGGAAAGGAATTCAGTGATGGTGGCAACAACAGTACTATTAAGCGCAGGACTGATGATGATTTGGATTCGCTCTAACCAGCCGAAGAGAAAGCCGGTTCATGTGCGCCGCAACCGCAGTGGGTTGAGAGACCGATAAGCCGCGATTCGTCAGGAGCAGTAGCCTACTGACGGTGCCTGCGAGGAGCAGGGACCAATCTAGTTTTCCAAATAAAAATGGCCGGGGATTACCCGGCCATTTTTAATTCTACTTTTAAGCGTTGCTGATTAGTTACCGGCAGCTCGCTTCTCAAGCCACTCTTCACGAAGCTTCTCAGCAACTTCGTTTGGAGCAGTACCGTAGCGTGCGAATTCCATGCTGAAATCTGCTTTACCTTGAGTGTTTGAACGAAGAATCGTCGCGTAACCAAACATTTCGCTCAGCGGTACGTCTGCATCAATTCGTACAAAGCCGTGCTCTTCTGTTGTTCCAACAATAACACCACGTCGTTGCATGATGGTTCCGAGGATATCACCTTGGAACTCAGTAGGACCTTCAACAGAAACAGTCATGATAGGCTCAAGCGCTTTTGGCTTAGCTTTCAGGTAGTTGTCACGGAAGGCACCGCGGGCAGCAGCTTGGAAAGCATTGTCCGAGGAGTCAACTGCGTGAGTGTTACCATCGGTAAGTACGAAACGAATACCCTGTACAGGGAAACCGATGTACTCGCCGCGGTCCATAGAGCTCTTAAAGCCTTTTTCAACGGATGGGATGTATTCCTTCGGAATAGCACCACCGACGATTTTGCTTTCGAACTCAAACCCAGCTTCTTCCATTGGCTCAATGACACCTTGGACACGGCCGTACTGACCTGAACCACCGGTTTGCTTCTTGTGCGTGTAATCGTACTCGATAGCTTGGCTGATGGTTTCACGGTACGCAACCTGTGGAGCACCAGTTTCAACATCGCAGCCGTATTCGCGGCGCATACGCTCAACGTAAACGTCGAGGTGAAGCTCGCCCATACCTGCAATGATGGTTTCACCAGTTTCGTCGTCGGTTACCGAACGGAAAGTTGGGTCTTCTTTAGTAAAGCGAGAAATCGCCTTACCCATGTTGTCCATTCCCTTGTTCGTCTTAGGCTTGATAGCAAGCTTAATAACAGGCTCAGGAATGTGCATAGAAGTCATACTTGCCTTCATTGAACCGTCGGTGAATGTATCACCAGAGGCACAATCAACACCGAAGAGAGCAACAATATCGCCAGCCTGAGTGGCTTCAATATCTTGCATGTCATCGGAGTGCATACGTACCAGACGACCAACCTTAACCTTTTTACCGGTGCGGCTGTTGATGATGCTGTCACCCTTGGTCAGGCTTCCCTGGTACATACGCAGGTAAGTAAGCTGGCCGTAAGGAGATACTTCGAGTTTGAATGCAAGACCCATGAACGGAAGTTCTGAGTCAGGCTTTACTTCGAAAGACTCTTCTTTACCTTCTTTGTTTACCCGAATTGCTTCGTTGGTAACTTCAGTTGGGTCAGGAAGGAAAGCAACAACTGCATCGATAAGTGGCTGTACACCAACGTTCTTATAAGCAGAGCCCATAAATACAGGTGTAATCTCACGAGCGATGGTTGCTGTACGAACTGCTTCCGTGATCAACTCAGGCGTAACAGTTTCTTCGAGCATCGCTTCCATGAGGCCATCGTGGCTCATTGAAACAGCGTCGAGCATGATTTCGCGACGCTCTTCAGCTTCAGCGAGCATATCCGCAGGGATATCGCCTTCGATGATGTCTTCGCCGTTTTCGCCTTCAAAGATGTGCGACTTCATGGTGATAAGATCAACGACGCCTCGGTGGTCCTCTTCGAGTCCGATAGGAAGCTGCATCACAACTGAGTTGTGCTTGAGCTGGTCACGAAGTTGCTGAGCAACACGCAATGGATCAGCACCGCTTCGGTCACACTTGTTCACGAACGCAAGGCAAGGAACATTGTAGCGACGCATCTGGCGGTCAACAGTGATAGACTGACTTTGAACACCGGCAACGGAGCAAAGAACCAGAATCGCACCATCGAGAACGCGCAAAGAGCGCTCAACTTCGATTGTGAAGTCAACGTGTCCGGGAGTATCGATAACGTTGATGAACTTATCTTCCCAGGTTACGTGGGTTGCTGCTGAAGCAATGGTAATACCGCGCTCACGCTCAAGCTCCATGGAATCCATGGTGGCGCCGACGCCGTCTTTGCCTTTTACTTCGTGGATGGCGTGGATACGTCCTGCATAAAACAGAATTCGTTCGGTCAGCGTGGTTTTGCCCGAGTCAATGTGGGCACTGATGCCGATATTACGAACTTTGGATAAATCGGTAATTGCGCTAGACACGTCTGATTCTCCCGTCGAAAGGTGATAATAAGCAGCACGAGTCCGTGCTACGCTTCATCTTCGTCTGGGGCTACCGGACATGTGTAGGAGCCCTCATGGCCCAACACGTATGAAGCGCGGCCGCAATAACTATAAATCCCTGACTTAGCAAGGTTGAAAAATCAAAAAACCCAGTCCGAGATCAATATGTGAGGCGTCGACCTTTCTTTTCTATCCGAATGGTTAAAAGTGTAGTGAATCTAGTGGTTTAGATGGCCATGCGTCAGCCGACTATCCCGCATTAATGCCCAACCTTAGAGGTTT
>JABJBS010000343.1 GCA_018668695.1 Deltaproteobacteria bacterium | reverse complement strand
CGACATGCACACATTCCTGCTTAATCTATTCTTATTCTGCTTAATCTATTCTTCTGCTTAATCTATTCTTATTAATCTATTCCTCATTCTTATTCTTCAAGGCTACATAGGCTGTGATGAATCCGCCAATTTCCAAATACCACCTTGCTTAAGGTAGCTCTTGGTGCAGGTGTAATCGCAATCGCAAACTTCGCAAGCTTTGGGACCCGGCGCGACTTCTGGGCACTTACAAAAATACTCAGAGAAGATAGCATCTACTTGGTCGTCTTCATTTAAATCGATGGCTGCCCAGATATTGTGGGGCAGAAGACCTTCGGGGCCAGAACCCGGAGCCAGCTTGTCGACCGGAATAAGCCTAGCCGAAGCAACCTCAGGATAAATGATGCAAACATCAAAAGGAAATTCTGGCCGGCGGTCGGGCTCTGGTTGAGCGGTGCGGTAATCCTCGCGGCCAATATTGCCGAAGGTTATATTCCACCAAGGCTTCTCAAGCTCGTCCATCTGCTCCTTGTCCGACTTTTCAATCTTAAGCGATGCTGCACTCAAACCATTGCGCGGCAAGATGGTTACATTGCTTCCCACCTTCGGCTCGCTTTTAAACGTAGCGGTATTCACGGTCATGGTTTGGCCATCAAGATAAGTGCCGCTCTTTGCCAGAAAAACCACATCAGGAAGTGGCTTGGGAGCAGCTGTGGGTGCAGGTGCAGGATCTGCCTCTGCGCCCACCGGAGGTAGCGCCTTAACATCAGGCGTTGGATTGGCGGCTTTTGCCGGAACCACCGTTTTCGCTTTGGGCGGTATTGGAGCCTCAGGCGCTGAATTGGTGCATCCACTCCAAATCAAACACGATAAAATTAGAGAACAAAAAAGATATTTCGCCATCGTCTCTCCTTATGGAAACCAAGTAACTAAAGAAATCTCGTACGAACTCGACCCACTCGGGGACCCCATCTCCGTCAAGTCCGCATCAAATCCACACTCTACATTGGGCTGTGGCTCATTTGGGTGAGTCATATAGTCGTCGGCGGCCACACAGGTCTGCCTGTCTCCGTCACTCCCCGTCGCATTCGCTGAAGAGCACCACACACCAAGGCTCAAGCCAAAAGCCACCAGAGCCAATCTTCCAAAACTCGTCATGAGATCATCCTTACCTAAATACTTAAGGTGGGTGGCATACTTTTAGAGGGTTCAAGAGTTAAGCTCAACGTGAAAAAAAGCGGCGCAAAAGCAAAACTAGTCAATTAACCTCCGAGCACAGCGAAAACCGAAACTTACATACTTCGAATCAGCTGGTAAATTACTGCGGTCTGCTATGCGTAGGTCATCGGTTGGGTGATTAAACGCCCCGCCGCGAAGCACATACCGTTCCCCGGTATTGGGTCCTTCCGGATTACTCCAACCGTCGGCAGGTGTTTGGGAATAATAATCACTCGCGTAAATGTCACTCACCCATTCCCAGACATTGCCGGCAATATCATGCACCCCGTAAGGACTTGCCCCGGCTTCCATGCTGCCCACCTCCCAGGTTCTGTCTTTCCCGCAACCATTTCCAGAGATAAAGCCACTGGCATTAGCCTCGGCGTCATCGGGGTCATAATAAAACCCGATACATACAGCCCAGTCACAGCTTGGAATCGCTGAGCCCCAGGGAAACGTTCGCCCATCGGTACCGCGCGCAGCTTTTTCCCACTGCGCCTCTGTGGGTAATTGTTTGCCTTGTGCCAGGCAATATTCATTCGCTGCCGTCCAGGTCATTAAGTTGATTGGGTGGCTATCGCGACCATTGTTAAACGTGCGTAAAGACGCGGTGGTAGATCCTGTATATTCACAAGCTCCAGAATCCACACATTCCTTATATGCGCCTGCTCTTACCTCTGTGCGGTCAATCAAGTAAGCATCCAAATACACCTGGTGAAATGGACCTTCATCTTCTTCGCAATCGTTATGGAGGAATTCGTGGCACCCCATCATAAAAGGTCCTGAAGGCACATAAACCATATTTTCGTTATCACAGCCCTGAATATTATAACCTACGCAATTCGATAAGCACGTGGCCGTGTTGGTTCCCCATGCTGGATCGAGCGAATCACACGCCACCGGCGCCACAGGGTACTCTTCACTTCCTGGATCGCACCCTTCCCATTCCAATGTGTCGATACCCGCTACGATGCCACGCTGCTGAACCACACCATCGCCGCACCAAGATCCCTTGCGCGAGCGGTATTCACAACCTAACTCTGATGCGCTCTCCGGACGGCCGTCGCCTTCAAAGCCCGGTGCCACACAGACCACACAATCCTTCACTCCATAATCACAAGCTTCTGTTTCTACGTTGCCGTCATCACAAGCTTCGAAATAATACTGAACCTCACCATCACCGCATTCCCCCAAGCGCTGGCAGGTTAGAGAACAGCCATTATTATCATCTTCTCGGTTACCATCATCACAAGCTTCACCGGACTGCACGATGCCGTCTCCGCAATACGGTGGTTCACCCTGACAATCGGTTCGGCAAGGCGTTACATCATCTATTACCGCACCGTAGACATCGGTGTTGTAAATACCCGAATCGCAGAGTTCACCAAGTTCCACCACGCCGTTTCCGCAAATCGGCTGATTGGGATCAACGCAGGAACTGAAATCGAGATTGCAGGTTTGACCGCCCGGACAATCTTCGTCTTGGCTACAAGCCAACACGTAATCATCAGGTAAGAACCACTCGGCACTGCAGCTGCTAAGTAATAAAAGCAAAAGAGTGGTCATAAACATTCTTGGATACACGGCACCCCCTGCTCTGAGTGTCTCGCGGATACGGAGAGAGGCGCAAGTTCCCGCTACCGAAAAACAAGATGGTACCCTCTACGCCCATAGCGTCAGAAGCATGAATCAATACCTAAGATTTTTATGACGCTGGCGTAGCAATGCGACGATTGCATGAATGATTCTGTAAGACTTCCAAAAAAAATGAGCACGATCAGCTTCTAGTAGCCGTCCAGTCTTGGGGCAGGATAGACTGGAAGTGACTTCAGATTGACACAGCCATCGCTTCTACAATGGTTTTGATGAGTCGAACTCAATTCATCATTAGCGAAAGTGCACGAATGATTCTCATTCTTACAATGACACAAAGTCTCTAGAGATTCACCCCAAATACTCGATTCCTGACGCAGCGCACCGTTGCGTTTTTGGCTCAGGCGATGTTTAGTAGCGGCCGCCAAATTTCGATCTGGCACTACTAGAGCGCACCATTAAAATTAGCTCTAAATAGATATGGAAAATACCAATGGAAAGAAAAATAAGCCCTACACCACCATCGGACCTCTACCCCATCACTGCCGCCTTACATGGAATTGAAAAGAGCAAGGAACAAAATCAAGCCGGCACCCATGCCCTGCTCACAGCGAATAAAGAAACTGACGCGATTGATTTTACCGTCCCCAATGGGCTCTTTCAGGAATATGAACTACTTTTTTTTCGGCATGGCATACGAAAAACAATCGCCGCCGAATTAGAGCAATACCGGCGTCACATTCACAGCACCTATCACGATGGGTCTTACAGTTCGAAAGGGTCGGTTTCCTTCGAAGCAATTCCGCTCTTTGAGACCATCAATGAACATTTTGCTACCAAGGCCACCATCTATCTACAAAGAAAAATAAAGGCATGTTTCGCGCGAGAGACCTTTGAAAAGGATTTCGCAGAGGCCGTAGAGAAATGGGGAGAATTGGTTAGCCAAGAGCAAACCGAACACTTGTTTGGGATCCAGAGCCACGCACTTAATACTCTGACTCGAGAAAAAGACCTAACGCGTGTTCACCTCGCCACAGCCAGTCGTGGGTTTCCGAGAATATTTTGGCTTAGAAGCGAGTTAGAAAAACTCTAAGGTCAGCTTTCAAACCGATAGATATTCCTTCACCAGATCATCGGTCAGTTCGTCCAAAGATCCTGCGGCGGCAGCTCGTCCCTTATCCATAATTGTAAAGGAATGGCCTATCTTTCGAACGAAGGAAAGCTTCTGCGAAACAACCAAAATGGTAATTCCATCTTCTTCGTTCAGTTTTCGAATGACAGAACCAATTTCTGCAACAATATTCGGCTGAATTCCCTCTGTTGGTTCATCTAAAATCAAAAGTGACGGATTCAGCGCAAGCGCCCGACCAATAGCCAACTGCTGTTGTTGACCGCCTGATAAGTCACCCCCGCGGCGGTGTAACATGTCTTTGAGAACCGGAAAAATTTCAAAAATCGACTGCGGGATCTCGTTCACTGCATCGCCGCGTGAACGCAAGCCAATACGCAGGTTTTCTTCAACCGTCATCTGACCAAATATTTCGCGACCCTGCGGAACATACCCAATACCTGCACGGGCGCGCTCAGGTGCCCTGGCCTTCGAGAGGTCCCGTCCTTGAAATGAAACTTTACCTGATTCAATCGGCAATATTCCCATCATTGATTTCAATAAAGTCGTTTTACCGACCCCATTTCGTCCCATCAAACAGGTACACGACCCTTTTTCTACTTCAAGACCCATATCCCATAACGTATGGCTCTCACCGTAGAACTGATTCAATTTTTCTATACGTAACATTCTCAATGCCCCAAATATACTTCGATGACCCTGGAGTCGTTTTGTATCTCGTCCATAGTGCCTTCCGCTAAGACTGAACCTTCGTGTAGCACCGTAACCTTTCGGGCAATCGAACGGACAAAATCCATGTCATGTTCGACGACCACAACCGAGTGATCACCCGCCAAAGAAATCAATAACTCTCCGGTCTGGACCACTTCTTGGGGCGTCATTCCTGCTACCGGTTCATCCACCAAAAGTACCCGTGGGTTCTGTGCCAAGAGCATACCTATTTCCAGCCATTGCTTCTGACCATGCGAAAGCAATCCTGCCAAAGTCTCACGTTTCGTCGTCAGACCTACAGTATTTAGAATATCATCGATTTTCGTATGATCCTCGTTAGACAACTTTGCGAATAGACTCGACCAAACACCCTTATTGGCTTGAAGCGCAAGCTCTATATTTTCAAAAACAGAATGCTGCTCAAATACCGTAGGCTTCTGGAACTTCCGGCCGATGCCCGCTTGAGCAATTGCTGTTTCATCCATCTTTGAAAGGTCATAGCTACCATTGAGTCGCATGGTACCCATATCCGGCCTTATCTTTCCGGTCACCGCATCCATCAATGTTGTCTTTCCCGCGCCGTTTGGGCCAATCACACAACGTAACTCACCCTCATCCACCGAAAAGTTCTAATTGTTGAGTGCCTTAAACCCATCAAATGAAACCGTTACATTCTCAACATTTAAAATAGATGTATTACTCATGACTGATCCTCCATCGGACTACCGGTTAAACGCAGCTTTGTTTCTTTAACCCGCCTACCCGCACGCTCAAGTACTCGTTTCGACATCTCGCGAGCGGTACGCCCAAACCCGATAAGCCCATCTGGTAGAAAGAGAGTGACACCGATGAATAAGAAGCCAAGAAAATAGAGCCAGAGATCCGGAAAAGCGACGGTAAACCAACTCTTCGCGCCATTCACAACGAACGCACCAAGTATTGCACCAACCAAGTGACCGCGACCACCAACCGCGACCCAAACCGCCATCTCAATTGAATTGGCAGGCTGCATTTCACCTGGGTTAATTATTCCCACCTGCGGCACATAAAGCGCACCAGCAATACCGCAAATCACTGCGGAAACTGTCCAGGCAAAAAGCTTGAAGTGATTTGGATTATATCCAGAGAACATGACACGCGCTTCGGCATCTCGTACCGCCTTCAATACACGTCCAAGCTTCGACGAAACAATAAACCGACAAAGAAGAAAAACTAGAATAAGCCCTAGAGCCGAGGCCAAATAGAGAATCCGCTTGGTCGATGGGTCATGCAATGAAGCACCCAGTATCCTTTTGAAATCTGTTAAGCCATTGTTTCCACCAAAGCCAGTATCGTTGCGAAAAAACAGAAGCATGGCGGCATAGGTCATGGCTTGCGTAATAATCGAGAAGTACACGCCCTTGATTCGAGAACGAAATGCGAAGTATCCAAATGCAAAGGCAATGAGTCCCGGGACGAGTAACGCCATCGCAGCCGCAAACCAAAAATTATCAAAGCCGTACCAATACCAAGGCAATTCTTTCCAATCCAAGAAAACCATAAAGTCTGGTAGTTCGCTTCGGTAAACACCATCTGTACCGATGGCTCTCATCAGGTACATACCCATGCAGTAACCACCGGTTGCAAAAAATACCCCATGTCCCAAACTCAAAATCCCTGCGAATCCCCAAACCAGATCCATTGCGAGGGCAACCATCGCGAAACAAAGAAATTTCCCAAAAAGAGTGAGTAAGTAATCCGGCACATGAAGAACCGAACCAGCCGGAACCAGACCATTTAAGAGTGGCACAGCGACCAACGTAAGCGCACAAAACGCCAGAAATGCCATCCGTTCTTTTGTCAGGGAATACTTGCCTAAAGATCCACCAGAATTTGACATCTCAGTTCTCCACCACTCTACCCTTTAGGGCAAAAATTCCTTGAGGACGTTTTTGAATAAATAGAATAATGAAGACGAGGACGAGAATTTTACCGAGCACAGCACCGGTGGCTGGCTCCAGAAATTTATTTACCACGCCGAGACCCATGCCGCCCGCAACAGCTCCAGCAATTTTACCAACACCGCCCAGCACAACCACCATAAAGGAATCAACAATATAGGCCTGACCCATTTCGGGACCCACATTGCCAACCTGCGAGAGCGCGACCCCTGCAAGGCCGGCCAATCCTGACCCTAGACCAAAAGTCCACATATCTACTCGTGTTGTTGCGATTCCCATACAAGATGCCATCGACCTATTTTGCGTTACGGCGCGAACTTGTAGACCCAAAGGCGTTCTCTGAATTAAAAACCAGGTCAGAACAACGGTGAATCCCGCAAACAAGATGATAGCCATTCGGCTGTACGGAATAACCAGACCATGAAGAACCTCGAATCCTCCTGATAACCATTCAGGGTTTGCTACTTCTACATTTTGAGCTCCGAATATTAGCCGCACAGTCTGGATGAGGATCAAACTGATTCCCCAGGTAGCTAAAAGAGTTTCAAGCTGCCGCCCATATAGAAATCGTATAATCGTCTGCTCAATAACAATACCAATAAAGCCGGTAACACCGAAAGCAACAGGGACAGAAGCCAGCAAATACCAACTCATGTAATCTGGTAGGTATTGCTCAAACAAGCTCTGCACAAAATAGACACTGTAAGCCCCCAACATAATCATCTCGCCATGGGCCATATTAATAACGCCCATCAACCCAAACGTAATGGCGAGTCCTAACGCCGCCAAAAGCAAAATGCTGCCGAGACTTAAACCATAAAATAGGTTGCCTACTTGATTAACAATTGCTTGGCGACTCTCGAGAACATCGAGTGCGCCGGTTGCGGCTACAACGATAGCCTCATTGGGTTCGTAGTAATTTCCTTCGTCATCTTTTTCAACGAATTCCTCAAGCTTAAGCTTCAAATCGGTATTGCCCGATTCGCCAATTGCCTCAATGGCTTGAATCACGACCTCGGGATCATCACTCTGTAGTTGAGTTTGAGCGAGTGCCACCAAAAGCAATGATTTCACGCTGGCGTTTTGTTCCTTTGCAAGAGCCACTTCAATTAGAGGAATAGCTTTAGCATTGGGTCTTTTATTTAACTCATTCGCCGCCTTCAATCTTACATCATCGTCTGAAGATTCCAGGCGTATTGAGGCAAGCGTTGGAAGCAAAATTCTCCGTACCGAATTATTTATAATCGGACGAGCGAGTTCTCCGACACTATCGACCTCGACAGTTTGTCTCGTAAGTAAATTCAAAACTTTCGAATCATCGGCGATAAGCATGAAGGGGTTACCATCAGCATCGCGGCGTAATCGGTTCTCTTGTAAAGCCTCCAAGACCTCAAGTGCCTCAGTACTACCGAGTTCACCTAAAGCGGTAATGGCTTTTTTAATTGTAGTTCGGCTGGGCGAAACTACGTCGATTAGAACCTGCTCGCTGGATTGCGCATAAAGTGTTGAGGTTCCAAGTATTATCCCCAGCATTATGTAGAACTTAATGGTTAGCAGTCGCATGAAGTTCGCCTCGTTAGGTGGTGCAGCTTAAAACGGTCACCCACATAGTTGTTTGTATGTGGGCGACCGGCTAAATGAATAAATTATAAATTGTTAGCGACGTGCATGGTGCTTAGGCTTGCTGCAGTTTCCGCAGAGCCAAGGGTATGTCCAGTCAGCTATCTTCTTAGCGCTCTCCGGGATATAGGGGCTCCATGCGTCAGCACGAATCGGTCCCGGAGTTTGCCAAACAATATCAAATTGACCGTCTGCACGAATCTCTCCGATCACAACTGGCTTGTGAAGGTGATGGTTGGCGGCATCCATAGTGATCGTATACCCGGATGGCGACTTGAACGTTTGATTACCAATCGCCTGGCGAACAGCATCTACATTGATGGTTCCCGCCTGCCGAACAGCTTGCGCCCACATGTTAATGCCAATGTAGGTCGCTTCCATGGGGTCATTGGTTACGCGCCTATTACCACCAGGTAATTTGTTCTTACGAACATACTTTTGCCACTTCTTGATAAACGACTTATTACTCTTGGTTTCCATTGACATGAAATAGTTCCACGATGCCAGGTGACCCACGAGGTCTTTGGTGTCGATTCCACGAAGTTCTTCTTCACCGACCGAGAAAGCAATAACCGGAGTATCTTCAGCACGAACACCCTGGTTTGATAATTCCTTATAGAAAGGAACGTTTGAATCACCATTGATTGTTGAAATCACAGCTGTTTGCTTACCTGCGGAAAACTTCTTAATCTTGCTTACGATGGTCTGGTAATCACTGTGACCGAAGGGAGTATACGACTCCATGATGTCACTATCACGAATGCCCTTACTCTTAAGGTAGTGACGTAAAATCTTATTGGTGGTTCGTGGATAAACGTAGTCAGTACCCAAAAGGACAAAGCGTTTTGCACCGCCACCATCAGCGCTCATTAAATACTTCACCGCAGGAATAGCCTGCTGATTTGGTGCAGCACCCGTGTAAAACACATTGTAAGAAGATTCTTCACCTTCGTACTGAACCGGGTAAAACAGAAGGCCATTTAGCTCTTCAAATACCGGCAATACCGACTTACGCGAAACTGAGGTCCAGCAACCAAATACTGCTGCCACATCGTGCTTTTGTAGAAGCTCACGAGACTTCTCTGCAAAAAGCGGCCAGTTGGAGGCTGGGTCGACAACCACGGCCTCTAGTTTTCGGCCCAGGATACCGCCTTTGGCATTGATTTCGTCAATCGCCATCAAAGCCACATCTTTTAGTGATGTCTCACTGATAGCCATAGTCCCAGATAGAGAGTGCAAAACGCCTACTTTTATAGGCTTCTTAGCGGCTTGAGCATTCAAGCCTACAAACAGTAGACCCAATGCACAGAGCCAGGGCAGGATTCGAGTTAAGTTGTTTCTTCGTTCAATCATCTTTTGAAATCTCCAATATCAGTCTTTACTTTGAGAACCGGCTCTCCAAAGACTTACGGTATGTATGAGAAGAGCTCGAAGAGATAAGCGGAACACATGACACGACCACGCATTACAAATTCTATTCTTGGCTTGAGTACCCCTCTACGCTTGTAACTCTTGGGACACCGTCTTAGTTTTCAGACACACGCCGTCTGAGCCCCTAGGGGTAGTTCCTTGCTATCTATTCACAACTAAGCAAAGCGCGTACCAACTTGGTCACAGCGGACCTAAATATCCACTCCCTCCTTGATCTCAGGGACTTTCGACGAATTCGGCATTTTGATGTGACTCATTTTTAGCTCTAAAGATCTACAGAAATGTCGAAGAAGACAGTCGTTAATGACAACTTGGTTGTTTTTTTCAAAACGAGACAGGCACCTACCGCGACCTATTTTGAAAAAAAATCAATATTGCTAACGGAAGTCACCAAATCGATGACCTGTAGGCAAATGTGGCATCGTCATTGCTAGGGATGTGTACAGTGAAACTTCGTGGTGAAACTTGCTTTGCAAGAATCGCCCATAAAAATCCGGAAATCACCAAGAAAGGTGAAGGACCGCTCTTGAGGCAAAGCAGTTGCAAACAAATGTAACTGTACCAGCTGTACTCTTAAGCCTCATATGCAAACCAAAAACCGGAACCAACAACCAGGAAGGTTCGAGTTTATGTTGAACAAGATAATAACAGGGATTGTATTTATAACTTTTGCCGCAGCATCCAGTCCTGCACACGCCGGAGGTTCTGTAACCTTCGGTGATTCAGGCTCAGTGTCGCTTGGTGGCGCTGTACGTACCGGGTTAACCCTTCAGGATGGGGTTGATGGCATGTCGTCCTCATTGGCCCTACAAAGCGCGCGCTTGTACATCGGGGGTAAACTCAATGACACAATCAAGTGGGAGTTTAATACCGAATACGGCGATTGCGACGGTACGGCTTGTATTTATGTGATGGATGCCATCGCGAAATTTGAATTCAGTGATGAATTCAATATCTGGGCCGGTCGTTTTCTTCCCCCAAGTGACCGTTCCAACCTGAGTGGACCTTACTATGGAAACATCTGGTCTTTTCCAAGTGTTCAACGATACCCTAACGTATCAACTGGCCGAGACGACGGAATCGCTGTCTGGGGTAAACTCCTTGATGGAATGTTGAAGTACCAGGTAGGTGCATTCAGCGGCCTCTCCACATCTGCCGATATTCCTCTCTTCGCAACACGCCTGACACTTAACCTCTGGGATGTTGAGGGCGGATATTACAACAACGGTACTTACTATGGTGCTCAAGACACCTTAGCATTGGGTGCGGTTCTGATGTACCAGCCTGATGGCCTAGGTGCAGACGGCGCTCGTGGTGACTATATGGGCTGGAACGTAGATTTTCTCTATGAGCAAAAGCTAGCCTTTGGTGTACCTACTTTAGAAGCTGCGCTTTATAGCTATGGCGCCAACGGTATAGCCCCTGAAGCAGCAGGCTTTGACCAGGGAATGGGTTTCTTCGTGCTTGCATCCTTCCTCTTAGACGGTACTCAAGGCCCCGGCACATTGCAGCCTAAAGTTCGGTACATGCAATTCATGGCTGACGAAGGCGGCGTAGATACCACGCAAATTGATGCTGGTTTCGACTACGTTATCGAAGGACACAATGCCCGCGTTTCCGTTGTTTACCAAAACACAAAAGCCGGTGAAGCCGATGGAGCGCATGGTGCACTGGTTGGACTGCAACTACAAATCTAATTAATTAGAGCTACCCCAAAATACAAAGGGGCCCCAAAGGCCCCTTTTTTTTATCTTTTCTCGTAAAGTTTAAGCTACGGACTCCATCAATCCCTGGACTCGAATAAAGTCTACAATTTGGTCGAGCCCCTCACCGGTTTTCATATTACTAAAAACAAATGGTCTATCACCCCTTTGCTTTTTCGCATCACGATCCATGACCTCAAGCGACGCTCCTACATGAGGCGCCAAATCCGTTTTATTTATAATCAAAAGGTCGGAACGTGTGATCCCAGGACCACCTTTTCGTGGAATTTTATCACCAGCAGAAACATCGATAACATAAATGGTGAGGTCCGAAAGTTCAGGACTGAAAGTTGCGCTCAAGTTGTCTCCGCCACTCTCCACCAAAACAAAGTCGAGGTCAGTAAACCGAGTACATAACTCTTGAACCGCTGTTAAATTTATTGATGCGTCTTCACGGATCGCAGTATGCGGACAACCGCCCGTTTCAACCCCCACAATCCGCTCTTCAGGTAAAGCCTGGGAACGGGTTAAAAATTTCGCATCTTCGCGTGTGTAAATATCATTGGTAACAACAGCAAGGCTGTAAGTGTCGCGCATTGATTTACAAAGTGAATCAACCAATGCTGTTTTACCCGACCCAACGGGTCCGCCAATGCCTATTCTCAGAACCTCTTGTTTCATCATCTTCTCCATTATTTCGATATCTATCTCACCCAATTAAGAGCGGAAAAGTCTTGAGTATTGCGTTTCATGGAGGGCACTGGACACAGCCAGACCCGGTAGAAAAGAACCAATCTCATCTGTTTGTTTCTCAGCGGCCTGCTCCGCCCATCCAACGATCGATTCACCGATCTTCCACAAAACTCTTTGTCCATCCGTTTGCCCTAATGGCACCAACTTCACCGCTGCGGCTACCTGGTTTTCAGCCCACGACCAGCAAAAACCCAAAGCAGCATCGTGTTTTGCGATACCCCAACGTTGTGCGGCTAGAGCAAACATCGTTACCCAGGACGTAGCACCGTCGGGACGCGTCCAATCATTGGCCTCTACAATGTCCATCGAACTCAATAAGCGAGCCAGGGCGATGCCCATATGGTGGTCCTCATTTTGTAATTCCGAGGATTCACGGCCTGCCAACAAGAGCTCGTTCCAACTGGTAACAGATGCTTCATCATCAACCTGCCAAGCATCGTACAGTCGATAAAATACGGGCAAGTCGAGATGGACCAAGGCCTCATGTGCAATGCCAGCTATCCAGGTATGAGCGCTCTGCACATCGTGAACCCAACCCAAATGGACAGCGTGCTCCAACCCTTGCGAATAGGCGAAAGCCCCCACTGGTAATGTAGGGCTCACCAACTGCATAAGCCGGGTCAGCATCAAATCGCTCACGCCGACTTACCCCCAGCTGACACTTTCCCATGTTCATGGTCGTGACGTTTGTGCTCGTGAGCCTTGTGGGTATGGGAATGGTGCTCACCATCGCTATGCCCATGACTGTGACTGTGACCTTCACCAGAATAAGCACCCGGCTCAGGCTCAAACGGTGCATCTTCGACGGCAATACGCAGTCCAAGGGCCATCACCATTTGGTCTAAGACATGGTCATGCTCGTAACGAATCCACTCCGTCCCAATTTGCAGTGCAACATGGCGATTGCCCAAATGGTAGGCGGCCCGAACTAAGTCATAATAGGAATCAGCAAAAACAGTCGTAACCCTCTGGTGTGCTGCCCGTATTTCCACGACCACACCGGCTTCAGAGATAAGTTGGTCCCCATGACGCAGGATTCGACCTCGCGGCAGGATCACTGCGACTTCTTCGCCGGAATCCAATTCGACCCGCAGCCTACTCTTTTGACGTAATTCAAAAGGCAACGTCAATGACTCTGAAAATGCTGCCTTCACTTCTAGGATTTTTGTAAATTTTTTCATTAGAATAAGTGATAAAGTTGGGCCAACGGTAAGACAGTGGCGGGTTCACAGGTAAGGAGTTCACCATCAGCGCGGACTTCATAGGTTTGAGAGTCTACCTCTATAACTGGTTGGTAAGCGTTATGGACCAAGTCCTTTTTCTGAACGCCACGCGTATTCCGAACAGGCACAACTTGCTTACTAAGCCCATAAGTTTCTCGGATGCCAGCATCCGCACCAGCTTGAGAAACAAAGCTAACCGATGTTTTCGACCGAGCTCGCCCAAGCGCCCCAAACATATAACGGTAATGAACCGGTTGCGGGGTGGGAATGGATGCATTCGGATCACCCATCGGCGCCGCTACAATCATTCCGCCTTTAATAATTGCGGCCGGTTTCGCACCAAAAAAAGCAGGCTTCCATAAAACCAGGTCAGCCATCTTACCTTCTTCCACCGAGCCAATTTCATGAGAAAGGCCATGGCTTAGCGCGGGGTTGATGGTGTATTTGGCGATATAACGCTTCGCCCGAAAATTATCGTGCTGAGTGGTATCTTCAGAAAGAGCACCGCGTTGTACCTTCATCTTATGAGCTGTCTGCCAAGTACGTGAGATAACCTCTCCTACACGCCCCATCGCCTGGGAGTCGGATGCGATCATCGAAAAAGCTCCAAGATCATGAAGGATATCTTCCGCGGCAATTGTTTCGCGTCGGATACGTGATTCAGCGAAGGCCACATCTTCAGCGATTTTGGGGTCCAGGTGATGGCAGACCATCAACATATCTAAATGCTCATCTACCGTATTCACTGTGTAGGGGCGCGTTGGGTTTGTGCTAGACGGAAGTACATTCGAAAATCCGCAAGCTTTAATAATATCCGGTGCATGACCGCCGCCTGCACCTTCGGTATGATAAGTGTGAATGGAGCGGCCACCAATGGCGTTTAAAGTGTCTTCGACAAATCCTGACTCATTCAAAGTGTCAGTGTGAATCGCAACCTGCACATCAAAGGCTTCAGCAACATTTAAGCAGTTGTTGATGGCCGCCGGAGTTGTTCCCCAGTCTTCGTGAAGTTTAAGTCCTATAACGCCAGCTCGAACTTGTTCTTCGAGTGCTTCGGGCAAACTTGAATTTCCTTTGCCAAGAAAACCAAAGTTCATAGGAAGGTCTTCAACAGCTTGATACATCCGCTCGATATACCAAGGCCCTGGAGTACAAGTTGTTGCGTTTGTCCCCGCTGCTGGGCCCGTTCCACCGCCCAACATCGTCGTAATTCCAGACATCAGAGCGTCTTCTACCTGTTGCGGACAAATGAAGTGGATATGCGCGTCAATCGCACCCGCTGTTAAAATTTGTCCCTCGCCCGCAATAACTTCTGTACCCGGGCCGACAACAATATTTACAGCTGGCTGAATGTCAGGGTTGCCTGCTTTACCTATTTTTAGGATGCGACCATTCTTAATACCGACATCGGCTTTAACAATACCCCAATGGTCCAAGATCAACGCATTCGTTATAACCGTATCAACCACTTCATCTGAAGTACGTTGGCTTTGGCCCATACCGTCTCGAATAACTTTGCCACCGCCAAACTTTACTTCTTCACCGTAAACTGTTCGGTCTTCTTCAACCTGAATGATCAGCTCGGTATCACCCAACCTGACTCGGTCTCCCACTGTGGGTCCAAACATTTCCACGTATGCACGACGATCAATCGTTGCCATTCCTCTACTCCAAACTTCCCATAATTTTCGCATTGAACCCGTAGACTTTTCTCTCGCCAGTAAGAGCAACAAGCTCTACGGACCGGGTTTGACCTGGCTCAAAACGAACAGCTGTTCCCGCCGCAATATTTAAACGAAAGCCGCGACTAAGCTCACGGTCGAAAGTCAACGCTGAGTTGGTCTCGAAAAAATGGTAATGAGAACCCACCTGAATGGGTCGGTCACCGGTATTGGCGACTTCAACAGTTACGGTCTCTCGTCCCACGTTGAGTTCGATGGTCCCTTCCATGGGAAATATCTCGCCGGGTTTCATTTTAAGTCCTTTCAAACAATCGGGTCGTGAACCGTTACAAGCTTGGTGCCATCTGGGAATGTTGCCTCAACTTGGATTTCGTGGACTAGATCACACACCCCGTCCATCACATCATCGCGAGACAGCAGTGTCGTGCCATAGTTCATCAATTCCGCCACAGTACGGCCGTCTCTGGCTCCTTCCAAAATAGCGCAGGTCACGTAGGCTACAGCCTCCGGGTAATTCAATTTAAGACCGCGCTCTTTCCGGCGTTCAGCCAAAAGCCCTGCCGTAAACACCATCAATTTATCTTTCTCTCTAGGAAGTAGCTCCATCTGGTTTTCTCCGCCCACAAGGGCCTTATGTGTTCCATATCCGTGGTATCACTGCTGAACGGCCGGCCAACTCAGGCCGAACCTCGGTCCAGACGCGTGTAAAAAGTTCTCGTGCTTGCCAACCATGGTGACCTAGGTAACGCGCGACCAACACCCCGCGCATCTGAGTCAGCGCAAAATGATAATCACCGGCCAAACCAGATATAGTCTCACGCAAGGAATCAATACCTGTGCCTGGCTTCCCGACTGCCATAAAGGTTCCCATCACGGTGTAGCCCCCAAGCCCGTAAGGCTCCTGAAGCACCCGAGAACCGCCCTCAAACCGAGCCCGTTCGAAATTAAGAAGGTGCCCGTCTTTCTTTAGTTTTAAATGCGTTCCCACGATTCCCTGCTCGAAATAATCGGAGGATGCTGGCCTTCCCAGGCATTGAATATCCCACCCAATAAACCCAGCACCTTTCTCAAGCTCGACGTTCATATCCGTAAATGCATGCGCACCGTTAAAAACGATGGTCTCCTGCGGAAACCATTCAAGAAAACCACCGGTAGCAACTTTTAAATCTATAGCTTGAGTCTGTTTGGGCCCGTGGCTGCGATAAAACTTTGCAGCACCGGGGGAAGTAGCTAAGACATTCGCACCCCGAGCCACGTCCAATTCAATGTGAAGATTATCACCAGGGACAATACCGCCGGGCGGATGAAGAAGGTAAATATGACAGGTCCCATTGTCTTCCGGGTAAAAGGGCCGCTGAATCCGCAGGGGCCCAAGATGATGTCGCCGAGCAACAACGGTTCGGTCTGGCCGGGGCTCAAAACGCAACGCTAACTCGGCCCGCCATCCGGCATTGGAATTCATGGATGATTGTATTGGCGCAGTGGACGCCATGGTTCCCTCCCGGTCCTGCAACATTGGGTCTATTAAGACACACAACCAACCCACGCGACCGGAACACAATAGAAATCAGTTGACCCTCGGTCAATCAACTCGTCTTCGATAGGGCCACCAAATCGTCACTATTTGCGAAACATGCTCGTAGGTTCTCCATTCACTTAACTACATTTTGGTAAGTTTTAACCGATTATGAATCAACTTCCCCACAAACGGTGCGAGGAATGAGGTAAATATGCGCCTTTTTGCCCTAAATTTAAGACGTCATTGTAGATTCCTAATGATCGTGTTCACCCCACTCCAACGAGGCACACCGCAGTAGAATGGAACGGCTGAGAACAGATGAGATGTTTAAGCTAAAAGAGCGATGGAGATGTATCGGCGGAGAGCTTTTAAAACCAATGCCCTTCTCCCTCGCAAAAGACATCAAAAGTTCCCGTGCCGAGCGCACACGGTCTAAATCGCCGCCACAAGCTTGCCTAAGCTGAGCAATCACGTACCCAGGACACCAATTGACTTTCCCGAACACTGTTTGGTATAATGTGGCCGAGGTGTGTCATGGACCCCCAACTTCGGGCAAAAAGACAGAATCAAAAGCGGGCAGAAATTCTCGATGCAGCCAGAAAACTGGTGGTGCGCGACGGGCTTGATCAGGTGTCGCTACGTGCGGTGGCCAAGGCGGCGAAATTCGCCCCAGCTTCGCTCTACGAGTATTTTGAAAGCAAGGGAGACATCTTTGACGCGCTCGCCCTTCGTGCCGAACGGCGGCTTTATGAAGCGATGTCCCAGGTGCCAAAGGACAGGAAGACTCCCCATCTGGTTCGCATATGTTCTGCCTACGTCGGTTTTGCCAAGGATGCCCCAGAAGACTTCCTGCTCCTATTCAGTCGGCAGACCTCCCGACGCCAAAGCCTGGATGATAACCTTCCGCCAGGCTCCATTTTTGCCCTCCTGGTAAATGCGGTCTCGTTGGCCATTCCACCTGATGTAAAAAAGACCAAACGCTGGACGGAAGAGACCTCTTATCTTTTTTGGGCCACGGCCCATGGCATGGCCATGTTGCAGCTGACCCACCTGACCCATTTTAAGGCTGCCTTTTCACGGGTGGACAAGGAGGGGTTCACCGCGCTCTTTAATGGCTTGGGGCTTCAGTGTGTATAGCGTCCAAACACGCATCATCAAGTTTACATTAACGGCGATGCTTTATCTCCTCGCCACTGCCTCTGGAGGATGTGTGTCTGCTGCAAAGAACCCTCAGGAGGTATTCGCGGCCTTTCCCGGTGGCCATCATTTTTTGGTCGGCCCAAAGGGGAGCATCCAGAAAAAATCTTTCGGCTTGGCGGACGCAGTCGAGGGGACGGCGGTCAATGGCGAAACCCGTTTCATGTCCTATTCAGTCACCAAGCTCATTACCGCCATTGCAGTCGTGCAATTGGCCGACGAAGGCTTGGTGAAGATGGACGATCCTTTGACCCTTCACCTGTCGCAGCATCCCTACGGCGGCGAGGTCACCCTAGCTCAACTCATCCGACACACCGCCGGGGTGCCAAACCCCATGCCCATTGATTGGTTTTACCTAGACGGAGAGAACTTCAACAGCGATGCAAAGCTTCAGGAATTGATGACCGACCATCCCAAGTTGAAGTCAGCGCCAGGAGCAAAGTACGGCTATTCCAATGTGGGGTATTGGCTTCTCGAAAAAGTGGTTGAACATCATCGAAAGAAAGATTTTGCCGCGGCCATTCATGACCATGTCTTTGCCCCGCTGGGTCTGGACCGTAGCCAAGCAGGGTTTGAGATCCCCAAAGAACTTGCCAGCGGGCACAGCAAACGTTGGTCGCTTCGCTCAGCATTTTTTCGGTTGTTGATGCCGGGAAGTTTTTGGGGCCAACCCAAAGGCAAATGGACGCTTCACCCCCAGGTCCACCCCTGGGGCCGAGGCTATGGCGGCCTTTACTGCACACCCGATGCACTGGGACGTGTGCTGTCAGATTTGCTCAAAGAAAAGCCGACCCTAGTCAGCCTCAAGGGACTGGATGAGGTGAAAGCCAGCATGGCGAAAGGCCAGCTGCTGGGCCATGACTATTTTGGAAAACAAGGCGGCGGTCTGGGACATCAAGCCAACGTTCGGATCTATCCACACCTGGGCTTGGGCACTCTATGGATGGCCAACCTCACTGAGGTCAGCGCCGCTCCTATCGACGGGGTATCCGATGTTTTGGATGCAGCGGCGATTAAAGAATACGAAGGGAAAAAGCCATGAACGGACTTCCTTTCCGTGTCCCAGCGGGAATTCGGTGACAAACGGTGAGAGTGATTTTGAAAGCCGTGGGTTTACTGATGGTTACGAAGCAGATTAGATTTCGATGTCACTGACCACTTGATAAAGAAATGTCTTACCCTCAATACCTTTGAGTTCAAATTGACCCACTTCCTCAGTTTCATCAGGAAGCAGCTGGTGAATGGATTGAGAAACATAGACCTTTTCCACTTCGCATGCTGTTTCTATACGAGATGCCAGATTCACAGCACTTCCAATGCAGGTGTAATCAGACCGGCGCTCTTGGCCGATGCTGCGCGCACAGATAAAAACCGGCGCTACACCGAAGAAATCTATGATGAATGGTGCATGCTTACACAGCTTACATCCTATTCAAATCCTGTTTTGAGACATCGCCCAAGCCAATCCACACCCACGTCCACCTCGCCTCTGTGAGTTGTACGCACTTGTAATGCTGCTGACAATCGCTTCATTTGGTCTTTATTTCATGTACCACCATTGCTACCGTTTGCTCACATAGAACTGAAACACGTTTCAGTTTTACCAAATGCTTCTACAAGGGAGTGCAGACCCCAACTAGAAGCATTGCCCGGGGGGGAGGGACAACGGCTTACCAAGGGGGTAACATGCCGAAGTCTCAATGGTTTCCAAGACGAATAATACCGCCGTGGCAGCACCATCATGCTGCAGTATTTTCTACACATCTAAACCTTTGTTGTCTTGATGACACTCAAGAACACAGACACCTGCGTGGTGCTGCTGGATACCGAATCGTCAAAATACCTGAGCGCCACACAGTGAAACACTTGTGACGTTAGAGCATTCGGTTTCAACCTGAAAGTTTAATGAAACATAGAGTTAAGGCGGCAAGGGGAGTTCAAAGCACCCCGACCTGCTTGCGAGAATGAAACGTGGGATGGCTCGCCATGCGTTTCGGAGGTCGGAAGATGAAAGTTATTTCCAGTGTTACGGTCATCGGCGTATGGCTTATCCTTTTGGCTGCATGCTCGGAGCAGGATATCACGGGAGGCGGCTGCGTAAACGACTCGGACTGTCCCGCGTCTTATCTCTGCGGCCCCGAAGGCATCTGCAACACCGCGGAAGATGAGCCCTGCACACCTTTTCATAACGATCCCTGCGGCGAATTGCCAAGCAGCGTTGCCTCCGGTGCAAACGACCCCGTGTGCGGCAATGCAGTTCTTGAAGCTGGAGAAGACTGCGACGAGGGCGGGGAAACTGCTACCTGCAATATGGACTGCAGCTTTGCTGTTTGCGGCGATGGCATCTTAAATCCAAGTGCCGGGGAGCTTTGCGATGGCAACTGCCCCACGACCTGCGAATCCGGAGAGGTCTGCCAAAGCATCCAAATGGTCGGGAGCCCAAGTGATTGTAATGCGCAATGTGTTCCAGGAGACGCCATTAATGCATGCCATCACGACGACGGTTGTTGTTTGCCCCAGTGCGATGCAAGCAACGACAACGACTGCGCGTCCGTGTGCGGTGATGGAATCGTTGGCTTTGATGAAAGCTGCGACGAGGGCCAGCTTAACTCCAACATCCTGGCCGATAGCTGCCGTACAACTTGCCAGCTCCCAACCTGCGGTGATGCCGTCTTAGATGCAGCAGAAACCTGCGACAACGGCCTCGCCAATTCCAACAGTTTGCCGAACACCTGCCGAACATCCTGCACCCTACCCGCTTGCGGCGACGGCGTTACCGATGCGGGAGAGTTTTGCGACAACGGCGACCTCAATTCGGATACCATTGCCAATGCTTGCCGCATATCCTGTATCCTCGCTGCCTGCGGCGATGGAGTTCTTGATGCCGGAGAGCTTTGCGATGGCGGTGCCCAAAATTCCAACACAGTCGCAAACGCTTGTCGCTTAGACTGCGCGCTGGCGGCCTGCGGTGACGGCGTGCTCGATGCCGGAGAAAACTGCGACAACGGCCTGGCAAACTCTGATGTCATTGCCAACGCGTGCCGCACCTCGTGTGCCCTTCCCGCCTGCGGCGATGGCATTGTCGATACCGGTGAAAACTGCGACAACGGCATTGCCAATTCAGATATGATTGCCAATGCATGCCGCAGCACCTGCCAACTTCCCCGATGCGGCGACGCAATCATCGATGCAGGCGAACTCTGTGACAGCGGCCCAAGTAACTCGGATACCCTTGCTGATGCATGCCGCAGCTCGTGCGTGCCTTCGGCCTGCGGAGACGGCGTCATTGATGCCAGCGAAACATGCGATCAGGGCCCGGCCAACTCCGATATGCTTCCCGACGCTTGTCGAAGTGATTGCAGAGCGGGATGGTGCGGAGATGGCGTGCAAGACAGCGGCGAGCTTTGCGACGAGGGCGTGTTCAACTCCGACACAGCCACCGATGCTTGCCGAATGGATTGTATGCCCGCTTATTGCGGCGATGGCATCGTCGACTCAGGCGAAGCGTGCGATGAAGGAGCGACCAACTCCGATACCGCCGCCGATGCCTGCCGAACGGATTGTATGCCCGCTTATTGCGGCGATGGCATCATCGACTCAGGCGAGGCATGCGATGACGGAATCGCCAACTCCGACATAATCCCCAATGCATGCCGAACCAACTGCACCCAATCTGTGTGCGGCGATGGCATCGTAGACGTCGGCGAAGACTGCGACAACGGCAACAACAACTCCGATGTGCTGCCCGACGCCTGCCGAACCTCATGTACCAACCCCATCTGCGGCGATGGAGTAATTGATACCGGCGAAACGTGTGATGAAGGCATGACCAACTCCGATAGCATCGCCGATGCATGCCGAAGTACCTGCGATTGGGCCTGGTGCGGGGATGGCATTGTCGATGATGGTGAGGACTGCGACGAGGGCGCCAACAACTCCGATACCCTCTCCGGTGCTTGCCGCCTGCATTGCGCCTTTGCAACTTGCGGCGATGGTGTGCTTGATCCCGGTGAAAGCTGCGACGACGGCCCATTCAATTCCGACTCT
>JABJBS010000342.1 GCA_018668695.1 Deltaproteobacteria bacterium | reverse complement strand
CAGCGGCCGAGCGATGGTGTCCATCGGCGATGTAGATTGGGCCGAGTGCATCAAAACCGTTAACAACCGAAGCAATGTCGTCAGAATCGGCAATGGTCCAAAGTTGGTGACGAATACCGTCTGCGGCAACAAAGTCTACGGCAGCCTGAGCTTGGGTAGCCTTGGTCATGGCGGCAGCGAGCATGTCGGATTGGCGATGAACCAGAAACACTGTTCCGGATTGTGCACCGAGTGCTTCGATATTTTTGACGCGGTCGTCTTCTTTGTCCGGCCGCGTGAACTCATGTTTACGAACGATATTTTCATCGTACTCATCGGTGCTTGCACAAAGAACAAACCCGGTTTGAGTACGGCCATTCATTGTAAGCGCGTAAGCGTAGAGGCATTCGGTTTTATCTTGAACCATAACGCCGTCGTCGATCATCGTTTTGAGTGCTTTTGCACCTTGGGAGTAAACAGCATCATCGTAGAGACCCACGTCATCGGCCAAATCGATTTCAGGCTTGGTGACGTGGAGGAATGTGTGGGGATTACCCTGGGCAAGAGCTTGCGCTTCTGCTCGGTTTACCACGTCGTAGGGCACAGCGGCCACTTGTTCAACAAGGTCGGCCCGTGGGCGTAAGGCTTTAAAAGGATAAATTGTAGCCATCTTGGTCTCCTCTGGTCCTGGATTAGTCGAGCTCGATTTTTTCAATAATGATGTTGTCTTTGGGTACGTCGCCCATGCCTTTGGGAATCGGAGCATTGCACGGTGCTCGTTTTTGGCTGGGGCAGTGCGTGGGTACGCCGGCAATGGAGTCTACGACGTCCATACCTTCAAGCACTTTACCGAATACAGCGTAACCATATTTACGAGGCTGCGTCCCTTTGTGGTCGAGGCGGCTGTTGTTTCCAACATTGATAAAGAATTGGCTGGTCGCTGAATCGATAACCCCGGTGCGAGCCATGGCGACGGTTCCACGCTTGTTGCTGAGCCCATTGGTGGCTTCATTCTTAATGGTGTCGCGCGGCTTTTTCTTGTTGAGCTTTTCATCGTGCCCGCCGGTTTGAATCATGAAGTTCGGAATGACTCGGTGAAAAACTACGCCATTGTAAAACCCATCGGCGACGTATTGTTTGAAGTTTTCAACGCTGATTGGAGCGCGTTCTGGGTAGAGCTCGAGAGTGATAACACCTTTGTTGGTCGTAATAATCGCTTCGAGTCGGGACTCACCATCGCCGGCTTCCGGAGTGGTCGGAGCTGGACCGTCGTCGCTGCAAGCAGCTGCGAGACTGAGAGTTGAAATGAGGAGAACAAGATAACGCCACATATGAACATCCTTTGCTGAGAAGACTCTCAATTTGATGGATGTTGTAGATCAGCAGACCGGCGGCATCAACCTTGGAACGGTTCTAAGGGCCTTAGCGGGGAAGTTTAATTTCAGGCTCTTCAGGGTGCGGGCGATATAAAACCACGGTGTGGCCAATTAATGCACACATGCAGGAGCCGGTTTGAGCGGCTAAGTCCTGCGCCGCCTGCTTTTTGTTGTCGGGCTCGTGCATCCGAACCTTAATGAGTTCGTGCTGAAGAAGTGCTACATCAATAGCTCCAATCACACCTTCGGTGACGCCATGTTGGCCCACGGTGACGATTGCTCGCATGTGATGAGCCATACTTTTGAGGTATCGCTTGGATTTGGCGTCTAGTTCGAGCGCCTTTGGCATTTCTTGTTCACTAATCATAACTCTCGTCCCTTCACCTGAAACGCGTGAATCAGGCTTCAAGGGCCGCACTTAGCGTGCCAGCGCCAGATGGGCAAGTGATCAAAGAGGGCGTTGCGATATTAAGAGATGCTTTAGGTGTACGCGGGCTTCAGGAGGGATCTTGAAGCCCGCATACGGAGGGGAATGGCTAACGAAGAAAATTAGTTTTGTGCGCTGCCGCGTGGCGCCCGGCGACCACTTGATTTACTTTTCTTACCGGTGCCTTCTTTAGCAGGAGCGTTGCCTTGCTCTGGCTCTTTAGCTTCGCCCTGTACCTCAGGTACGAGTCCGAAGTGGAGACGAATACGCTCTTCAATATCTTTCATCACTTCAGGGTTACCGAGGAGGAAATTACTTGATTGCTCACGGCCCTGTCCCAAACGGTCGCCTTGGTATGAGTACCAAGAGCCGCTCTTGTCGATGATGCCAACATCTGTACCGAGGTCGAGTAAATCGCCGACCTTGGAAATACCCATTCCGTACATAATGTCGAATTCGTGCTCTCTAAATGGAGCAGCGAGTTTGTTTTTCACAACTTTGACGCGCGTTCGGTTACCCGTGACCTTATCGGCCGCTTTGATGGCGCCGATACGACGAATATCAAGACGAACACTTGAGTAGAATTTCAGTGCGTTACCACCTGTGGTGGTTTCTGGGCTACCGAACATAACACCAATTTTCATACGAATCTGGTTGATGAAGATAACGCAGGTACGGCTCTTAGAAATAATACCGGTAAGCTTACGAAGCGCCTGACTCATCAAGCGGGCCTGGAGGCCTACATGACTATCGCCCATTTCGCCTTCGATTTCTGCTCTTGGAACCAGTGCGGCTACGGAGTCGATAACGAGAAGGTCGACAGCATTGGAGCGAACCAGCATTTCTGCGATTTCTAAGGCTTGCTCACCAGTATCGGGCTGCGAAACGAGTAGGTCGTCGGTTTTAACGCCAAGCTTACGTGCATAGTTTACATCGAGTGCGTGCTCGGCATCGATGAATGCAGCAACGCCGCCCGCTTTTTGGGCTTCGGCAATCGCATGTAGAGTAAGAGTTGTTTTACCGCTGGCTTCTGGTCCGTAGATTTCTACGATTCGGCCGCGCGGGATGCCGCCTATTCCGAGAGCCACATCCAATCCGATGGAGCCAGTCGAAATGACGCGAATATCTTTAGCAACGGGGTTGTCTTCACCCAATCGCATAATGGAGCCTTTACCAAACTGCTTTTGAATGGAACCCATTGCGAGTTCAATCGCTTTATCTCGGTTGAATGTTGAATTGCCTGCCATGGTGTCTCTCCCCAAAGTGAGTGCGAATCGTTGTTTGACTCTGTTGTATACTGAACAAGTGTCTACTGCAATTTTATACAGTATATTTCAGTTCCCTCTGACAAATTTTGTACGTCCGAACGGTTTGAATGGCCAATTTTACTCAGATCTACTTGAATTCATGTAGGTTTTTGGATCATTTTAATCTTTGAAAGTGTCTTCAAATTGTGAAAGTTGATTAAATGACGGCTCTTTGGGCCGAAAAAAGAACGTTAAATGTTCAGTGTTTTATGCTTGGATAAATGAACCATGCGGTTTAAGGCGGGTTTTTTGAAAAGTAACGAATATAAGGTCACAATAGGTAAAAGTTCAGACTGAATAGGGTCTATTTTGAGCATGCAGCAACAACCTCTTGGTAAGAGCCAAGAACCAGGCAGAAGAATTCGGGCGGCCGCTACATGGGCTCGTGCGCTTGGTCAGGTATTTGAGAGGGTTGCCTTATTTGAGATTCGAGGCACCGATGCCCGGGTCGCCTACGTAAAAGGAATCGATCTTCAAGCACGCGGTGAAAGCCTGAGCCTTCTCGACCAAACGCCTTTGCGTTGGACCATTGAAGCAGCTTCCCCCGTAGTAAGCGCTGGTCGCTCGCCTGGT
>JABJBS010000341.1 GCA_018668695.1 Deltaproteobacteria bacterium | reverse complement strand
TTGGATCAGGCGTAGGAATCAAAGATGAGTTCAGTAGATTCTAAAACAAGTCACGTGATTAGCAGTGGGCACCGAAAAAGACGTTTCTTTGCGATTGTGGATAAGGCGTTTCAGTGGAAGTACGCGAGCCTAGTCGCGGCCATGGGAATGGCTCTTGTTTCAGCAATGGGGCTTTTGCTTTACTCAAGCCACGTCGAGAACACATCTTTACTTTTATTGGAGCAAAACCCCGCACTTCTGGTGGAAGTCCAAGCAGCTGACCAACGGTTCTTATTGCTTCTTGCCGGCGGCATTGTTTTCATTGGTGTCGTTTTATTAATGGTCGGACTTTTGGTTACGCACCGCATGTCTGGTCCCATGTATTTGGCCCGTCGATACATCTCTTTGATAGGCCAGGGCGGCTATCCTGAAGTTCGAGATCTACGTCGCGGCGATGAGTTTAAAGATTTTTTCGACACTTTAAATCGAACCGTGAATCACTTGAGAGCACGTGACACGGAACATTTACGTGAGCTTGAAGAAACTCTCGCTTTTCTGCGCCGTCAGGATGAGGGCTTCGACAAAGAAACACGCGATACGTTGGTCCAAAAGTTGGAACAATTGCGCGATGAGCTGCGCCGCGGCTTAAGCCTTTAGCCTTCTCTTATTTTTGATTAAACGTTGTGACGTACTCGGAGACAGTGACGGTATTGTTTAGAATACCGACTGTGTTTTCACTGGTGTCATCTAGAATGTGGCGCCGCCCAAAGGCGAGGGCATAAGTGGTAACAATCGGGAATTTTTTACCGTCTTCCATACGTCCGCATCCAAGATTAAAGAGCTCGTGGCAGCCGCCTTCGATCTCTACCCAAGTGAAGTCGTCGATGTTGGTGTTCTCATAAACGGATTCAGCACCCACCTGGTCTTCGGTTGCGGTCATCATAAACATAGGCAGGGCGACAGCATCGCGTCCCTGAACCCCGTCGAAAAATTCGCCGTGGCCACTTCCTGCAGTTGGGATAAGCGCCTTAATTCTAGGGTCACTAAAGCCTTGGCTAAAGCTTGCAATAGCCTCTTCGCTGCATCCGTCGGGGTAGTTGCCGTTGTCGCAGCGGCTTTGAATGTTTTCTACATCGTAGGTCGCTCCACCGGCTGCCCAAGTCGTATACGCACCCCGGCTATGGCCTGTGAGCAGAGTACGGCTTGTATCAATTTGCCCAGCCAGTGCAGCCGGAGAGATAAGAGTTTCCAAGGCGTCAATACCGGCGGAAATATCAAGAGGGCGATGGTGCCAGTGTTCAACGGAGGTATTGGATGCCTCGCTGCCTTCTGTGAGCATATTACCGATATGACCTACGCTCATGGCAACCCAGCCGTGGCTTGCGAAGTATCGCATAAGACGCCAGCTTCCTTGAGCAACGCCTTGGCTGCCGTGACTGTAGGCAAGCAGAGGGTAGCCTGCCTCATAGATGGAGGCTGCTGGTGTGGCATCAATAATAGTATCCGAGTCAACAAAGAGATCGATGTAGATTGGGGATTGCGTCGGTGGCACGGCGTCGTCGTTATGAACGTCTTCAGTGGGATACCAAATGAACACGGGGACCGTGCGAGGCTGTGTTTGCCCGGGAGGTGTGTAGCTGGTTTCAAAGGTGGTGTAGCCTACTTCAAAGGGGCCATCATTATCGAGAGGATAGTCCAAGCCGTTTGGCCCAGAGTTTTCTTCAGATGAACCGGTGCAAGCCATAAGGCAGATGGTTAAAGCGATACATGAACCTGCAAGGAAAGAGTGTTTCATTGTTCTACTTTGGTGATGCGAGTTAAGGCTTAGTCATACTCTTTGTATTGACTCAGGTCCACATAAGAGAATCCGCCTCAAAGCAGTCATTACATGTAGATACGTATAGGCTCAGTTCATCGAGTCGAACCGTGCGTTATTATAGCTTCCAGCGATAAAATGAGGCTGAGAGCCTTGAAGCAGCAGGGTGTCGTAGTCGAAGTCTGGTGCATCAAATGCATCGGGGTCGATAAGAACTCTGTCTTTGGCCAGAGTTGTTTTCCAGGTTTGATGTGTACCTTTAATACTTAAGGTCAAAACATCGTTGTGGATGACATAGCTACCTGAGACACGAGTTTCTTGTTTCCCGAAAAACGGTTTGTGTACCCAGCTCCAAGTTCCATCGATGGAGAAAATCAATTTCTTTTCGGTAGTCCCGGGCGCTCCCTCAAACCATGTGCCGGCGATGTTGGTCTTTCGCAGACGATTCTTTGCAGGAAGTTTTACTAGATTTTTGCCGTTGCTGAGCATTTTCAGTTCACTGATACATAGGGGCGTTTGTTCATCTACATTCTCAAAGTAAAAATCGAAAACCTGCCCTGAGAAAGGCTGGTCGAATTTGATATGGAGATTCTGGCCCACAAGGGCAAACATCACGGAGTGGTGGCCATTGCTTATTTCAACCTGGAGAGGTGCAACGGGGGTCGTTCGGAGTTTGAGTTCGATATGTTCAATGGTTTGCCGACTCTTTAGAGCGACCTGAACGTGATGCGTTTGGGTGCCTTCAGCGGTAGCACTGCACCAAGCGGTGCTGCTTTTCTGGTCAAATAGATTGAAGATGTCTTGAGCGCTTGCGCTGGTATCGTGAGGGCTTTGTGCGTAGGCAAGGTCGCCAGCTTGAACCAAGGGTGAGTGTAAGGAAATTAGAATAAATGCGTATGCGTAAAACCATGCGAAAACACGGTTCGTCGTTGATGGACCCTGGCTCAAGTTGAGCTGAAAGGGTTTATTCTGTGTCCTTTCGAATTTCATCGCGCTTCACTCTTACTGTTGCTTCGTCAGGCGAAGCCATGTCTGATTTTGACATTGTTGTTGTTTTATCTCTGTCTTCGAATTCAACTTCGCCTTGGACAACTTCTGCGCCGGCGGCGAATTTATCTCGGTACCAAGTCTCAGGGTTACCAAGCTCCTCTGGAGTCACGTCTACGCGTGTGCGGTCTGGATCAAGTTCGGCTGCGGCCTGTGTCGTCTCTTCTTGCTGGGTCACAGCTTCTACAACTGGAGCGGTGGCTTCTGAGACGGGTGGGATCTCTTGGACGATTGGGTTGCCCATGGCGTCGACCGCTCCTGAAGTGGCCGGATTTTTCACTCGGTCGAGGCCTTCTTCATTGTCATCGATGGCAACCTCGTAGCGGTGCTCAAGCTGAGCTGCTTTTACTTTTTGGTCTTGAGGCTTACGATTCTGTGCTGGGTTTGATCTTGGTTGCCTAAGTCCAACACCTGCTTGTTGTTGGCTTAAGCCAGAGTTCAAGCCAGCGGTTTGCTGGGTAAATCGCGTACCATCTTCTCGTTTGTCACCGACCTTCGGATTGTTACGTGTTACCAAGTCTGTTTGAAGAAGAAGATTTTGCTCCTTCAAAGTGAGAGTCTGGGTCGATTCTACGCCGGACTTTGCAGGATCTGCCTGAAATTTTACCTGCTCAGTTTTCTGTGGCCCGTCGGTGTCAGCATAAAGTCTGTCGAGGTGTTCCAGGTACTTCTTGTACTGGTTTTGACCCTCTTGGATTCGGTTGCGACGTGATTCGACTTTGTCATCTGACATCGAGTTCTCCCACTCATGGTAAATACATCTCGAGCTTACAGATCTATTATCGCTGAGATGCACTTTGGGTTGCGTCTTTTCTCTGCTTTTTGAGATCTTTTGAGCTTGGCATCTGGGGAATACCCCTCGTTACCCCTAGTGTGCTGATATTGCTGGAGTTTTTAATGCTCTCTCTATTTCAGCCGGCGCACCTTTTTCTTTACGGATGCTTGAGACTGTGGCAACAAGAGCCACCCCCAAAAATGGAGCACGGCTCCCTTGGAGAACTAGAAATCGATGGCATCTTCGGCAGCTCTGGATATTGGCATTGACCGCGGGGTCTTTGTCCGCGGGACACCTCTTTGGATAGGTGCTGAGCGCAAGAAATCCCACGTCATTGGCACCCGTATAGAAGACACGTTACCACCTCGGCACGAACGCCTGTTAACAAGTATCGTGTGCGCGGGCATGTTGGATCGCGCAGGGCTGCAAGCCGGCGTTTTACCTGCAACTTTTCGGCAATGGATGGGTTTCGGAGGGCGGCAAGTCCAGCTGGTCGAACTCGGCTCAAAGGCGGGTGAAGCAGGGGTTTTAATCGACGATGGGAAGCGGCGTACCCTGGTACTCTCGAGTTTGATACCCGGCGTAATATCACTGCCTCCAGTGGACCACCTCGTTGTGCGGTCGACCGCTCTAGACCATCAAGGGCCTCAACTCTCTGATGTTTTGGCAAACTTGATCAAACAACACGGGGCCGACAAAAAAGTTGTTTTACGAGTTGAAAACCTGGAGTTAGGAGTTGCTTGCCTTGATTTACTAGGTGAAATGGGTGTCCCAGTACTTGGAAGAGGGCTTTTGGGCCGCTTTGTTGGCAAATCTAAGGCGAATGCAAAGGGATGGGCGGTGGCTTTCGCCAAAGGCAATTTGCGTGGAAGTGATGAGGAAATTTGGCTCGATACCGGTTTGGGCCGTTTCAGAGGTAAGACTTTGACCAGCGTAGGCTACTATGGCGGGTTCAAGGCACTGGATGCGGCACTGCAAATGACCCAAAGCCCAGCGCTTACGCTCTACGATGCGGACCGCTCATTGGTCATTCCGGAGTCGATTGCGAAGGGCACTGAGGTGATGATTCATCACCCTCGTGAAAAGTCGATGACCCTTGGTTTTGAGGCACTTGGGAGTTTGTGACTTTAATGCTGCTGTGATATCCGCCGCACATGAATCGACGCCAAACTACACGTTCATTCAAGGTAAGAAACCCCACCAAACGAAGCTTTCTCAGCCGTATTTTTCGGCTGGGCATTTTTCTAGCTTTGACTGGAGCGGTGGCCGGTGGCGCCTTGGCGGTGAGCATTTATACGTATTACGCTCCGACTGTTCCCGAGTTTCACTCGATAGACGATTATCAGCCGCGGGTTGGTACCCGAATTTATTCCTTGGACAATCAGTTAATTGGCGAGTTCGCTGAAGAGCGGCGAGTTTTAGTCCCAGTTGAGAAAATCCCGATCCAACTCTTCAACGCTTTCATCTCCGCCGAAGACAAGCGTTTTCGCACGCACATGGGCGTCGATATTCTTGGCGTCATGCAGGCTATATTCGACAAGATTCGAAAGCCTGGTTCAAAGCTACGAGGAGCTTCGACCATTTCCCAGCAGGTGGCCAAGAGCGTGCTGGTTGCTTACGAAAGCTATGAGTCTGCAACAGAGCGCTCTTTGGTTCGGAAGATTCGAGAAGCTATCTTGGCACTGCGCCTGGAAGCGGTGCTTACGAAAGACCAAATATTGTACATGTATGTGAACGAGATATTTCTTGGTCACAAAGCGTATGGCGTGCAGGCGGCAGCTGAGCATTATTTTAGAAAAAATGTTTGGGAACTCTCGATTGCTGAAATGGCTACGTTTGCCGGTCTACCTCAGCGGCCAAGTGATTACTCACCGTTCTCGCGTCCCGAAGCTGCTTACGCGCGGCGAAAATATGTGCTGAGACGAATGAAGGCCGAAGGTTATATCAACCAAGCAGAGCACGATATCGCCTTAGCTGAGGAGCTTACGGTCTATCCTCGCCGGGAGCTTTACCTCGAAGTTGCGCCGTATTTTACGGAACATATTCGACGCGAGTTGGTGCACCGTTATGGAGCACGGGCTGTCCTGGAAGAGGGCTTGCAGGTTTATACGACGCTTAACACGGAGTATCAGAAAGCTGCTCAAGTGGCGGTTAACAAAGGTCTCCACGACCTCGATGAACGCCAAGGCTTTAGAGGGCCGTTGGCACATCTGCTAACCAAAGAGATTCGTGAAGAATTTCGTGCAGCTTCTCGAATTGAACTCGGACTGGTTGAGGGTCAGCCCTTAGAGCTAAACGCGAATCAAACTTACGTGGCACAGGTAACGGGTTTTACGAAAAAAGGTCGCCAGGCTAAAATTGATGTTGCAGGTCTAAGCGGACTCTTGCCATTGGCTGGAATGCGGTGGGCTCGTACTCCTGACCCCACTCAGCGGTGGGATGGTCACTATGTTCGCGATACTCGCCGCGCTCTTAAAGTGGGCGATGTGATTACAGTGAAAACCACGACCCGTAAAGCACTGAGCCGTGACACCCACGGTTGGGAGGTAGTGGATACCGTTCCCAAAAAAGGAAAGATTTTTAGACTCGTACAGCAGCCGATTGCTCAAGGCTCATTGATGAGCGTGGATCCCAAAACAGGCTATGTGGTGGCGCTGATTGGTGGTTACCATTTCGAAGAGTCTAGCTTTAACCGTGCTATCCAGGCTTGCCGGGAGCCCGGCAGCGCATTCAAACCAGTTGTTTATTCAGCTGCCATCGATAAGCTTGACTACACGCCTTCAACGCTTATCGACGATAAACCATTTATTCGTACCGACGATAACCTCCGCTGGAAGCCTAACAACGCAGGGCAGCAGTTTCGCGGTCAATTACCGATGAGAACTTGTCTTCAAGATTCCATTAATACACCGGCGCTGCGTATCGCTGATGCGGTTGGTATCCGAGATATTTTGCGAAATGCTAAGCGCTTTGGGATGAAGGAAAAGTTCTACGACACCCCGGATTGCCGCGTGGAGAACCCGCCTGAAGAATGTCGATTTTGTTTTTTCAAGCCCGAGCTGGGCACAGCCCTTGGCTCTTCGGCGACGACCATGGAAGAGCTTATTAAAATTTATGTTGTCTTGAACCAGTATGGTGAGCGACGTGAACTGAAATACATCCGGCGTGTTGTTGATCGCTATGGTACCGTGCTTGAAGACAAGAGTGCTCCAACCGACGCGACCAGCGATTTTGGTACGCGCTTAGACAGAGCCTACCAAGGTTTTGCACAGCCGACTGAGCGAACATTGGACCCAGCATCAGCATTTGTGATGGTGAGCTTGCTGGAGAATGTTGTGGAGTCAGGAACCGGTATTGGAGCGACTGCTCTGGGAGTACCAGTGGCCGGTAAAACAGGGACCACGAACGATTCCTACGATGCATGGTTTATGGCATTTACGAAGAACCTAGTAACTGGGGTTTGGGTGGGTCACGATACGAAGGAAAGGCCCCTTGGCAGTGGTGAATTCGGAGGCCGGACGGCATTACCGATATGGCTGAAGTATATGGATAAGGCGCTTCGCGATTATCGGCGCTCGGGTTCACCAAGGTTAGCGGAAGGCTCATTTACGCCGCCCCCTGGAGTTGTTCGTGTTAATATCGATCCTGAAACGGGGTTACTGGCACGCCCTGAGTCAGCGCGCGTTGCCACGGAATATTATCGCGCAGGCACCGAGCCAGTCGACTTCACACCTGATCAGGTGGTGTTAGACCCGAACGAAATGGATCTTTTCGGAGCAGACACTCCGCTTTAAAAAGGCTCAAGTTTTTATGGCTCGTCAATCTGAACCGTTTGTTGTTCTTCTTACGCGTACCATGCGTAAACGCTGGAAGTTATTACTCACCTATATGATAACCTGTTGGCTACTTGTGATGCTTGTGGTGAGCTTATTGCCATCGCGTTACATGGCGGTGGGCTTGGTTAGGGTTGGTTTTATTGGCCCGGGCTACGGGATGCTCTCACTGAATACGATTGCCACAGAAGCAGGTTCCACGGGCTTTGTTCAGCGGGTTACAGAAGAGGCCGGCGCTCCCGGTGCCGATATGATTGCTCGAGTTCGTTTTGAGTCGAATATGATTGAGTTGAGAGCATACGCATCTACGGAGGACTTAGCAGTCTCCATGGTAAAAATTGCGGGTAACTGGATGATGACGGAGCATAACCAGATCATTGATGGAGTATTTGCGGGGGCCAAAGAGCTTTATCGAGAGCGATTTGGGAAACTGCCCCAAACAGAGGAGTTGGTTTTCAGTCGCAATACCTTTGCTCTCAAAGTGCTTGAAGAAGTCCGGGATATGAGGCCAGGGTTTCTACGAACGACATTCATGTCTCTCTTTCTTGGGCTCTTCCTGGGAATTGTCATGATTATCTTCCGAGAGATTCTTGAGCAAAACGAGACGTCATGACGGATCGATTCACACCGTTGAGCTGGGTTGTTGTATGCTGTGTGGCGTTTTCGGCCTTGGTTCCTGATATTGGATTTCATTCCCCCGTGGGAAGTGACGACTGCCTGCCCCTGATTGCAACCTGCTTGGCCGCGTTTATTCTAATGATGAGACCGCTCGCTGACCCAGGGCCCATTGTGATGGTGTTGATGGCTCTGTTTGCACTCGGCATTTTAGCAAACATCTTTATTCCCGATTTCTTTCTCATGAAGGCCTTGATGCGCGGACCGGCTCGAGTTGGGATGTATCTCGTTTTTGTTTTGGGTTACGCCTCCGTTGTTGAAAACCTAGACGCACGTAAAGTTCTCTCTCTTTGCTGTTTATGCGCACTGCTGGAAGCCGTGTTTGGGTTGAGCTCATTTTTCCTCAACTACTCAGGCCCATGGCATGTTGGGGTTTATTTCACAGAAGAGCCTACACAAAGCTTGGCGGGCAGCGGACACGGCCGCATCGTTGGCACGTTCAACACCTCAAATGGGCAAGGAATGAACTTCGTATCGGCCTACCTGATGATGTTTGTACCTATTCTTTTTGCTCTTGGGAAAACCGCTGAGGGCTGGGCACGTCAGGGTTGGTTTTTAGGTAGCTTGATTGTGGCTGGAGCCATGTTGGCGACCTATACCCGTATGAGTATTGTGGCCCTCTTGGGCGGGCTCATTTTCGCCTTGGCAATCTTGGGTCGTTTAAAACTCATCGGCTCTGTGGTGGCAGCTGGTGCCTTGGGAATCTTGATGACTCCGGGGCTTGCTCAAAGGTTTCTGGATAAGAATGACCGAATCAAGCTTTATGCGGCATCGATAGAGGCTGCGATGGATAGCCCGTGGCTGGGTCACGGAGATACTGCATATCTCGAGTACATTTTTGCGAACTCCAATCGATACCATACGATGTTTGGTGTGGCTGGCAGCACTCCTCACAACTCCATTCTCTACGCATTTTTTCGTTATGGTATTGGGGGAGCGGTATTAACTGCACTTTTATTGGCCGTGCCGATTTTATATTTTGCGGTCCAGGTTCGCCGGCAAACGGGTAAGGCACGAATTTTAGCCTTGGCGGGTGTAGCAACTTTCGTAAGCTTTGCATTGCAGTCGCAAACGAATAATCTTTTAGATATCCCTAAAGTTACATTTTACTTCTTTGCGCTTTGGGTTGGTTTACGGATGGTCGTCATACAAGCCTCGGAGCAAGAGGCAGGAAAGCTGAGTTGAGATTTGCGCGTTTTGTGTGTCACTGGGATGTACCCTGAACTGAAGGACCCAGGTTTTGGTTCTTTCGTAGCCACATTGAACCAGGGTCTTAGACAGTTTACAGGCTGCAGGGTTGACGTTGTGCGACGTGAAGACGGTGCCCGGGGGCTTGGCTCCTATTTGGGAATGACGGCGCGCGGGGTCGTAAAAAGTATTCGAGAACGCGACTACGATTTGGTTCATGGACATTATATTGGCGTGGCATCAGGAGTGGCCTGGACGATGGCGCAGCTGCTTCGCGTGCCATTGATTCTAACGGCCCATGGTAGCGATGTTGAGTCCGCGCAAGCACCCGCAACCCGATTGATTCAAAAGCAAATCTATCGCCAATGCAGCGGATTACACTTCGTAAGTGAGTCTCTGCGAGCACGTGCGGAGCACTTACTCGGAAGTTGGCCTGCACCCACGTTGGTAGCGCCTACAGGTGTCGACCTCGGCATTTTTTCACCAGAAGGTCTCAAGCACTCTGCACGCCAGCGCCGTCAGAGAATTTTGATGGTAGGGCAAACCGTGGAGCACAAGGGTTGGCAAGAGGGGATTCAGGCTCTGGCTTTATTAAGACAGTCGGGCGTTGACGTGGAATTGGTTGCCTTAGGTGGCCCCCGAACTGATTGGCTAAAGAGCATGGCCGAAAGAGCCGGCGTCAGTGAGGCGCTGGTATGTGAAGGGCAGGTGCTCCTCTCTGATTTACCGGCCTATTACCGCGGCGCGGATGCAGTCGTGGTGGCCTCTCACCGTGAGGGCTTTGGCCTTGTGGGGCTGGAAGCGATGGCCTGCGGTGTGCCTGTGGTTTCGACCGGTGTGGGTGGAATGAAGAGCTATACAACCGATGGTGTAAATGCGCTGGTGGCCAAGGTTAAGGATCCGGCGAGTCTTACGGAAAAGCTAAAATGTGTGCTGAACGATAAAGCGATGCACAAGGCATTGGTGGCCGGAGGCTTAGAGACAGCTCAACGATTCAGTGTTGAATCATCGGCCCGAAAAGTGGCAGCGTTTTATGAGACAGTACTTGGCCTTAGAAGCGGAACATAAAACCCAAGTAGTTGTGTAGATCGTTGATTTCTTTGCCGGTACGAACCAGTTGTTTGTACTGGGTCATCACGAAGATATCGATATTGGAAACGAGGTTGTAGCTTAAGTATCCAAGAGCTCCCCAGTGTCCGTGGTATGTGTCCTCGGCAATGGTAACACCTGCCGTGACACCGAGTGAAAGCTTCATTTTATTCAATGGAATCATGAACTTAAAGTTTAGGTCGATGTCTGTTACCGGCTTTTTCTCACCGCTCAGATTCAATTCGTAAATGGTCGTTGCGGGTGAAATATAGAATGTTTCGGTAAGAGGGATATCCACGAAGAATCCCCAACCGTAGCCCGTTCCAACGTCATCTGAGTTCTCAAGTTGGTCTGGGGACCAAGCAAAGCCTCCCGCTACGCCAATCCCTACGCCCTTGGCGCCGGCAGAGGCAGATTGTGGAACCGCGATCGCGAGTAATATAGCTGTAAGTGCGGTCATACATTGAATTTTCATTACTGTTTTCCTTTGCTGACATATCTCTTCGACGTCATCAGTATTCAGACTATTCACAGAGCAATACTTTGCAGGTTATAGGGGCAACCATGCGGGCGACGCAAACAATCGAAATGCGCGGTGAGCACCACAATCTGCGCCTGTTCCAGGATGCATTGGATGAATAAATTAAATATTGTTGATTCAAACACAGGCAAAGCCAAGATTCGTTTTCGTAAGGCATCGAGTGTTCTTAACGAACATTACCGAGATAAAGCTGCTGGGCGAACGGATGCGGTTCGGCCTCCCGGTGTTCTTCTCGGCGGCCTCTTGTGGGTTGATATGACGGCTGCCGTCGGTGATGACGACGCCGCCTGGAACAATGCTCTCGAAGAAGCCCGCAGAAGTGTCGTTGCAAACTTCGAAGAAATAGGGCGGGGCCTTTTTGCGGCGCGGTTTAAAGAGCCGGTGGCAGGTGTACCCCTTCTATTTCCGGAAACTTTAGTCGGTTTAGGCCTTGAAGGTGGCCCAGCTGTTCTCTTGCCTCACTCGAGACTTCTCGTGGTTTGTGGGCTCAACGATGAGCAAGCACTGATCGAAATGGGGCGTTATGCGGATAACCTCGAATTACCCGCGGATGACGGCCTCACTAAAGTTCCACTCACTCGGGACGAAAATGGAAAGTGGACTAGATTGGTCGCTGAGCGGCGATTTGATTCACTCCGTGTTTTTCGTGATCTGCGTTTACAGGAATTATCTGCGGACTACGCTGAGCAAAAACCAGCACTTGAAGCAGTGGCACCTGATGTGAAGGTTGGTGGGTACGAACTTGAACAAATTATTCAGGGCAACTCCTCATCAGTGACAACCCTTTATGAAACCGATGCTCAGACGCTTCTTCCGCGAACGGCATACGTGAAGCTTGCCCCAACAGATGGTGAAGTTGTCGCTGTCGAATTTCGGAAGCTACATTCTCTGATGAAGGGCCTGATGTTGCCTCAAGGTACGTTTCCAGAACGTTATTTGGTGCGTGGGTTTCCAGGTCCCAAAGAGCGTGCGGCGTTGCGAGTTCGCTGATTAGTCCAGTTGCGGAATTGCCGACTTGGCCCTACCTGAGCAGCTTCCAGTGAGAACAGCGACCCCTTGAGGGTTGATACATTCAATACGGGCAGTTAACTGCATGCCACTTTTGGCAGGAACGGCCGTTTCAATTATCAATGAGCATGTGATTTTTTGCCCCGTATAGACCGGAGCATAAAAATTATAGGTCATGGTTCCGATCAAAAAGTTGAGGGCGCCTCCAAGGATGGTGGGAAGGCTACCGGTGAGTAAGCCATGGACCATAACCCGTCCGTCCGCATCAGGCTTGAGATGGTGCGCCCCGTTGTCGCCGGTAAGTGTCGAGAATAGTTTAACATCTTCGATTGTGAAGGTTCGGTCAATGGTGAAGCGGTCACCGGGATGAATCGGCCCTTCTCCGTCGCGGGTAATTCGATAAGGTCGCGTGCTCATAAACTCTTTTTAGCGCGAGGGTTAGGCGATGCAAGTTTTCGCATTTCGTTGCGGATTGCGGCGTTTTCTACGGTTGCAGTTTCCCCGAAAATAGTGTTCTTTGCATAGCCCCCGTTGAATTGTGGGAAGTTCTTAAGGAGAAACTGATGAAGCAAATTACACGCGTATGTGTTGCGTTGCTGGTAGTAGCTGGAATGACTGGCTGTGTATCACGCGCTGAAATGGACGAATTGAAAAAAAATCAGGAAAAAATCCTGACGAAACTTGATGCAGTAGCCAAGGCTGGCCCAGCTGCTCGTAAGCAGCCTCAGCGTCGTGCTGGCCCGGATGCAGGAAAGACTTATGGTTTTCCTGTTAAGAAGGACCACAACATAATGGGAAGTGATGATGCATGGGTAACCATCGTTGAAATCAGTGAATTCCAGTGCCCCTTCTGCAAGCGCGTAGGACCTACCCTCAAGCAGGTCAAGGACAAGTACGGCAAAGACGTTCGTGTAGCGTTCAACCACAACCCACTTAGTTTCCACAAGCGTGCAATGCCCGCTGCTATGGGCTCCGAGTGTGCTGGTGAGCAGGGCAAGTTCTGGGAATATCACGACCTGATGTTCGAAAACCAGAAGCAGCTCGAGGATGCGAATCTTAAGGATTACGCAACGAAGTCCGGCGTTGACGTAGCTAAGTGGGAAGCTTGCTACAAGTCGAACAAGTACCAGAGCAAAATTCTTGGTGAGCAGAAGCTCGCTGCGAAATTTGGTGCACGTGGAACGCCTGCGTTCTTCGTAAACGGCCGCTTCCTAAGCGGTGCTCAGCCTTTCCCTGCTTTCGAAAAGCTCATCGACGAAGAGCTTAAGAAGGCCAAGGCAAGCGGCGTTGCTCGCGGCGATTACTACGCTAAGAACATCGTTGCTAAGGGTGCTCAGAAGCTTTAAGCTTCAAGCCTGTTAGAACGAAAAGCCCGGAACCATTCATTTGGTCCCGGGCTTTTTTTTTGTGTCCTCAGGCAGCCTTTTCAAGTCATCGGCCTTGGTGTAAGCGGATCATATGCCAGACGGTCCTACATCTAGAAGTTTGAAGAAGAGTCGTACGATTTCTCTTCGTGGATGCACTCAGCACAACCTCAAAGGCGTCGATGTCGATATCCCCAAGGATGCGCTCACGGTCATTACCGGTGTGTCGGGCTCTGGGAAATCCTCACTGGCTTTCCATACGTTGTATGCCGAGGGTCAGCGCCGCTACGTCGAATCGTTTTCAGCCTACGCCAGGCAATTTCTAGCGCGCATGCCACGGCCTGAAGCCGAATCGATGACGGGTGTGGTGCCGGCAGTTGCAATCGACCAAAGCAATCAGGTTCGTACCTCACGCTCCACAGTGGGCACCATGACCGAGATCTGTGATCACATGAAGGTGCTCTTTGCTCGGCTTGGGACGATGTACAGTCACACCGGGCACAAGGTTGTCCGCGACACGCCGCAGAGTGCAGCCAAGGACTTGCTCAAATGTATGCCAGAGCAAGGGCGTGCTTGGGTCGTCTTCCAATATGCGCCCGATGAAGTTGCACCGGATGCGATTCGGTCGGTTTTAGGGCGCCTCGGTTGCACTCGCGTATTGGTCGACGATGAGCCGCTTCGTATTGAAGAAGCTTCCGATGCCCAGCTGAAAACACCGCTTCGAGTCGTCGCGGATCGCCTAAAACTTCCGGCGAAGCGAAAGCGCCTTGTGGAGGCTTTGGAACAGGGCATGCTACTGGGCAATCACCACGTCGAGGTGCTGGTTGAGGGGGACCGAAATTATGAGTTCTCCTCGGAGCTTTATTGCCCCCACTCCAAGCAGACCTATGTTGAGCCGGGGCCGAATCATTTTTCATTCAACAGTCCGGTAGGTGCATGTGAGACCTGCAAGGGATTTGGACGCGTGATTCAAATCGATCCGAATCTGGTGGTTCCGGATATGCGGCGCTCGATTCAAGATGGTGCTGTCCGGCCTTGGAATACCGAAAAGACCGAATGGGAGCGCGGCGAGCTCAAGAAGTTTTGTAAGCGCCATGGTATTCCCATGACCAAGCCTTTTGGCAAGCTCACCAAGAAGCAGCGAGATTTAGTGTTCAATGGTGAGACGGATTGGCGCGATTGGAGTCAAGGTCGTTTCCCCGGCGTGATGGGCTGGTTCAAATGGTTAGAGACGAAGAACTACAAGATGCATGTCCGAGTTCTTTTGGCTCGTTACCGCACCTATATCACTTGTGATAGTTGTGACGGTCAAAGATTTAAGCCTGAATCCCTTTTGGTGCGCATCGCAGACAAGAACATTTCCGATATCTATTCGATGACCATCAGTCAGGCTTCGGATTTTATGTCGAAGCTCAAGTTTAAAGCGTCACTTAACGTGGTTGCTGAACCCCTTCTCCTGGAGGTTCGCAATCGCCTCTTGTTTCTCGAGGAGGTTGGACTTGGTTACATCACGCTAGACCGTCAGTCGCGAACGCTTTCCAACGGTGAAGTTCAACGTGTGAACCTAACGACCGCTCTGGGATCGGCTTTGGTGGAAACGCTCTACGTACTGGATGAACCTTCTACAGGTCTTCATCCGCGGGATAACGAGCGCCTGATTCGGGTGCTCAAGCGTCTGCGTGATCAGGGTAACACCGTGGTTGTGGTGGAGCATGAACCAAGCATCATGGTTGAGGCAGATCACATCATCGATATGGGTCCGCGTGCAGGAGAGTTCGGGGGCGAAGTCATCCATGCCGGATCTTATGAAGAACTTCTCGAATCGACGGACTCAATTACCGCAGCTTATTTACGCGGCGAGGAAGAAATTGAAACGCGTATTCGTCGTCGCAGCTTATCCACGAAACATGTGATTGAGATTCAAGGCGCAGCGGAAAACAATCTGCAAGGGATTGATGTCACGATCCCGGTTGGCATTTTTACCTGTGTAACCGGTGTGTCCGGTTCCGGGAAGTCATCTTTGGTTCATGATGTTTTGTTTGCGCATTCGAAGCGCCAAAGGGGTGAGCCTGTCGAATACTTGGGCAAGTGTGATGCCGTCAAAGGCCTGGATAAAATGGCTTTTGTGACCATGGTGGATCAAACCCCCGTGGGCTCTTCGGCCCGGGCAACACCTGCGACCTACGTGAAAGCATGGGATGGTATTCGGAAGCTTTTTTGCAAAACGAGAACAGCGAAGGATGCATCCCTCAAGCCAGGATTCTTTTCGTTTAACTCAGGCGTCGGTCGTTGCCAAACTTGTTTGGGAGATGGCGTTGAGCGCATCGAGATGCAGTTTTTATCCGATGTGACACTGGAATGTCCCGACTGCGAGGGCAAGCGCTTTGGAGCGGATGCTTTGGGGATCACCTGGAATGGGTTGAATGTCTCTCATGTCCTAGAACAGACGGTTTCCCAGGCTCGAGACACCTTTAAAGCGTTTCAAGATATCTTTGGCCCACTGCAGGCTTTGGTAGATGTGGGACTCGGTTATCTCAGAATGGGTCAGCGCCTGACGACATTGTCAGGTGGCGAGTCGCAGCGTTTGAAGCTCGCACAGCATTTGGCCGAGGTTCGCAAGCAAAGTGGTAAAGGGCGTGGTCTTTTTCTCCTGGATGAACCAACGACCGGACTGCACCCCGATGATATTTCCAACCTTCTGGAGTCTTTGGACCAGCTGGTTGAAGAGGGTCACACGGTTGTGGTGGTGGAGCATAATCTCGATGTTATGAAGGCGGCAGACTGTATTATCGACTTGGGGCCTGAGGGCGGCAGCGGAGGAGGGACCCTCGTTGCTGTTGGGACGCCGGAGGATGTTGCAAAGTGTAAAGATTCCCATACGGGGAGGTTCCTAAAAGCTCTTCTCAAAGATGTTCCGAGACCTTCCGGTGAGGGTTCAAAGAGCTTGCTTGAGTTGGTTGTTAACTCTGAGACGCATATTGAGATTACAGCTGCGAATGAGCACAACCTAAAAAATATCGATGTACGGGTTCCGCGGGACCAGTTTGTGGTCATCACGGGACCAAGCGGGTCTGGTAAGTCGACACTTGCTTTCGACATTATTCATTCAGAAGGCCAGCGACGGTATCTGGAGTCTTTGTCCGCGTTTGCCAGGCAGTTTGTAGGCGACTTTAGCCGGCCTGATGTGCAGGCGGTGACAGGACTGCCACCGACAATTGCTATCGAGCAGCGGACAACGCGGGGCGCGGTAAACTCAACCGTCGCTACGATGACTGAAGTCTACCATTTCCTTCGATTGCTCTATGCCCGGGTGGGGCGTCAATATTGTCCAGGCTGCGCTGTTCCAATTCAGGCTAGGTCGGTTCGAGAGCTTGTGGCCGATGTTACGGAACAGTTTGCTGGAAAGACTTTGAGTTTTTTTGCTCCGGTCATCCGCGGGCGCAAGGGTTTTCATAAAGACGTTTTTGCCAAAGCGGCGCGTCTGGGAGTTCGAGCTGCTTTGATCGACGGTGAAATTGTTCGGTTCAATAAGGAGACGCTTCCTGAGCTGAGTCGTTATCAAGAGCACGACATCGCTCTCTTAATGGATGGTGGTATCGCGGCCGAAGACTTAGGCGCAGTGAGTGATTCCGTAAGGCGAGCGATTCACTGGTCGGGTGGCGATGTTGCGGTTTTCCCGAAGGGCGAAACAAAATCCAAGCTTCTATCGCTCAACAATAATTGTCCAAGTTGTGAGCTTGCGTTCGAGCCGCCAGACCCCCGATTGTTCTCATTCAATAGTAAACGCGGCGGTTGTCAGACTTGCAGCGGTAAGGGTTCAGTGGCGGCTTTTGATATTGGTTTGATTGCACCCGATTTGAGTCAAGGTCTCGCAGACACGGAACTTGCAATTTACAAGCTTCGCGGTTTGAAGAAAATCGTGAACAAGCAGACCGTCTTGGAGGAATCCCAAGATGCGAAAATCCCAACGAAAAAGTTGTTGAGCGACTTCACTGCAAAACAGTGGAACACCTTTTGGCACGGAGATACAAAGTTTGAAGGAATGATTCCTTGGCTTAATCGGGTGTACCAGACCACGGAGCGAGAGGCTTTAATCAGGCAGCTTGATACCTTGCGGGTGTCTTCGCGGTGCGAGGACTGCTGTGGAACGGGGCTCAACGAAACGGCGCGGTCTGTATTCATTCAACGGCTATCGATTGCTGATGTCACCGAGAAGAATGTGAAAGATGCTCACCACCATTTTTCTAAGCTCAAACTCAAGGGGCGTGACGGTCTTCTGGGTGAACGGTTAAAAGACGAAATACTCTCCCGCCTAAGCTTTTTGCTGGAAGTGGGCCTTGGCTATCTTCACTTAAATCGCCGGGCCGATACGCTCGCCGGTGGTGAATCGCAGCGAATTCGTCTTGCAGCTCAATTAGGATCGAAGTTAACGGGGGCTTGCTACGTTTTGGATGAGCCAACAATTGGCCTACACCCTCGGGATAATCGTCGACTATTAGAAACGCTCAAAGGGCTGCGAGATCACGGCAACAGTGTGATTGTGGTGGAGCACGATGAAGAGACCATACTCGAGGCAGATCATATTATCGATTTGGGGCCAGGCGGGGGCCAAACCGGTGGCTCGGTGGTTTATGAAGGTTCACCAGACGGCTTAGCAACCTCTCAGGAGTCTCGTACGGCTCAATGGATGACTCAGCGGCCAGAGATGACGGCCAGGCGTAAAGATCGCTGTGACGGAGCATTCACCGTACATCAAGCGAGGGCAAACAATCTTAAAGAGGTGACAGTTTCTTTTCCACGTAAGGCATTGATTTGTGTAACCGGAGTTTCTGGCTCCGGTAAATCAACTTTGGTGAGGGAGGTGCTGTACCGCGGCCTCAAGCGCCGGTTTGATTCGAGTGCTCTTAAAGCCGGTGACCATGATGACATCACCGACTTGGGTAATATCGAGCGTGTGGTGGAAGTTGATCAGTCTCCGATCGGTAAAACGCCGCGTTCAGTCCCTGCATCTTATGTGGGAGTGTTGGACGAGATCCGAAAGCTCTTTTCACGGATTCCTGAGGCTCGCGCCCGCGGTTATGGGTCGGGGCGGTTTTCTTTCAATGTGGCCGGTGGGCGTTGTGAGTCGTGCTCAGGCCAGGGCAGAATACGCGTCGAGATGAGCTTTTTGCCGGATGTTTATGTCAATTGTGACGTCTGTCGTGGCAAGCGATACAATCGCGACACGTTGGACGTCCTCTATAAGGGGCACAGCATGGGCGACGTCATGATGATGACCTGCGCCGAGGCTTTTGCTCTATTTGAGCCCGTTCCCAAAATCGCAAGCCAGCTTAAGTTCCTTGTGGAGATCGGTTTGGGGTATTTAACGTTGGGGCAACCCTCTCCAACCCTATCGGGCGGCGAGGCACAACGCATTAAGCTTGCTCGTGAAATGGGTGCAGGCTCATCTAAGCCGACGCTTTACATCTTAGATGAACCGACCACGGGGCTTCACGGAAGTGATGTGAATGGATTGTTGAAGCTACTGCATGGTTTGGTGGATGCGGGGCACACGGTCATCGTGATTGAGCACAACTTGGCGGTGATGGCAGCTTCGGATTGGATGATAGATTTAGGACCTGAGGGCGGAGTCAGCGGTGGACGGATTGTTGCTAAAGGGCATCCATTAGACCTGATGAAGTCGAAACGCTCTTTTACGGCCAAGTATCTTCGTGACTATTTGCAAGAGTGAGCTTTAATGCTCAGTAAATGGGCCTATTTGTCAAAACGCAAAAAAGCGACTGGGTAGGAGACCAGTCGCTTTTCGATTCACATGAACCAACAGTGTAGCTTAGCGCTTACTGTGGCTAGGCATTTTGGCTTCTTTGAACTCTACGTGCTTACGCACGATAGGGTCATACTTTTTGAAGACCAATTTGTCTGGTGTCGCTTTTTTGTTCTTTGTCGTGTAGTAGCTGTAGCCAGTACCGGCAGTTGAAAGCAATCGGGTTTTTTCTCGCATGGTATTACCCTCCGGAGCTTACTTGATACGTTCACCGCGTGCTCGGATGTCCTTAAGCACACTGTTGATACCGCGTTTGTTAATAACCTTAATGCCCTTGGCACTAACAGTCAGTTGAACCCAACGTTGCTCAGCTTCCACCCAAAAGCGACGCTTTTGAATATTTGGAAGTTGACGCATACGGGTCTTGATATTTGAGTGGGACACGTTGTTGCCGAACATCGGCTTCTTCCCTGTCACTTGACACACTCGAGACATGATTTACTCCTACTTGAACTTCGTTCGTTAACACCTTGGAGGGTGTTGGCTTACTTCTTACCGTACTTACGGCGGAAGCGGTCTACGCGACCTTCAGTATCCATGAGACGCTGACTACCGGTGTAGAAGGGGTGTGAAAAGGCCGTAATATCACAGTTGATTACGAAGTGGCTCACACCATCGACGTCGCGCTTTTCACCACTGCTTTGAGTGGAGCGTGACATGATTTCATCGCCAGTTGATGCGTCACGGAAGATGACATTATTTAGTTTTGGATGAATACCGTCTTTCATCACTGATTCTCCCTTAAAATTCCGATTCTCAGGCGAACCGGAAGGGTGCTCGTAATCAAAATATTAAAGTATTGCAATGTCTTTCGGATTATTTGTTGATCAAACGGGGCTCAAGTGGATCATCTGGCCACCTTTTACTCTTAGCACTACTATATCTAGGGGCATTGATTTGGTGCGGATCCTGAGATCATAATATTTGCCGCTTTTTCAAAGCATTAGACTTGCTATTTCAGCGATTTAGAAATATCCGTGCAAGACTTTCCGCCCGTCGGTGGTGCTTTTATTAGCGTCTACCGTAGGCACTTATAGAAAAAGACCATAATTACAGTGGTCTATACGGTTTACAAAACAGCTTGTTGGGAAACATAGAATAAGTTGTTGTTGTGATGGAGTTTTTAAATGGCTAAGACGAGTCAAATACATCGTAATCTGAAGCGGCAGAAAACTGCAGCTCGGTTCGCGGCGAAGCGCAAAGAACTGAAAGAAATCATTCGTAACCCACAAAGCTCTGAAGCAGAGAAGGCAGAAGCACAGCTTCAAATGCAAGCTCAGCCTCGTGATGCAAGCGCAACGCGTATTCGTAACCGTTGCCGAATTAGTGGGCGAGCTCGCGGTTATTACCGTAAGTTTCAAATCTCACGTATTGCCCTTCGTGAAATGGCTCTGCGCGGCGAATTGCCTGGCGTAGTCAAGGCTAGCTGGTAATTTTAGAAAAGCGGAGTAATTCGATGGAAGACAGAAATAACGATTCAAGAGAAGACCGCGGCGGACGCCGTGGAGATTCACAACCTATGTTTGCACGACGTCGTCGTCCTCGCCCATCAAGCGATTTGGTGTTCGATTACAAAGACGTTGAATTTTTAAAGCAGTTCGTATCTGAGCACGGCAAGATTGTTCCACGCCGAATCAGTCACTTATCTGCGAAGCAGCAGCGCTCTTTGCGTTCTGCAGTGAAGAACGCTCGTAAATTAGCGCTTCTTCCTTACACAAACCGTTAAGAACGATTCAAATCACAACTCAACCGTTTGAAAAGACGCTGGTTTTCCCCCAGCGTCTTTTTTTTTGTATATTTAGGGTAGGGGTGACCTATGACTGACCTATTATTGATTCGCCATGGCCGTACCTTCTGGAATTCAGAGGGGCGTTTTCAGGGACAACTAAACAGCGATCTGAATGAGATTGGCCAAGTTCAGGTTGCCTCCTTGGGTACACGTTTTGAGGGCCAGGTGTTGGACCACGTTTTTTCGAGCGATTTGGGACGAGCTTGGCAAACTGCTGAGGCGTTAACGAAAAGCCATGCTCTTGAAATTCAGGCGGACGCCTCACTTCGTGAAAGGGGCATGGGTGTTTTTGAAGGCTTAACTCAACCGGAGATTCAGGCATCCCATCCAGAAGCATGGAAGTCTTTTTTAGATAGAGAGCCAAGCTGCTCTATCCCTGGCGGTGAAAGTATCAACGATGTGCTCAGCCGTTCTGATAAGTTTTTGGAGAATATTGCTCAAAATTATGAAGGCAAGCGGATTGCGGCGGTGACCCACGGTGGTTGGATTCGAGTGGTGCTCAAAGGCTTGCTCGGGATGGACCAAAAGGTCACGACTCGGTTCAAGGTTTTCAATACCAGTATTCACCATTTGAAGTTTGTTGAAGGTAACTGGTGGGTGATGGGTATGGGAGACGTCTCTCATGTTGATGAAAGCTTGCTGCAAACATCTGTTTCCTACGCTCTTTAGGGCAAAAAAATAGCCGCCCTTGGGCGACTATTTTAAATCAGATTTTGATGTGACCCGTTTTAGATAACGATGTTCACAAGTCTTCCTGGAACAACAATCACCCGCTTGGGCTCTTTACCGTCTAGAAATTTCACCGCGTTAGGCGAAGCCAGTGCCAGCTTTTCAAGTTCTTGCTTGGATGCATCCTTCGGCGCATCCAAAGTGTCACGTTTCTTACCATTCACCTGAATGATGAGAGTAATGGTGTCTTCGGTGCAAAGTGCTTCATCATGTGCCGGGAAATCGGCGATGGAGACGAGGCCTTCGGAACCTAGACGATTCCAGATTTCTTCACATACATGCGGCGCATAAGGAGCCAGTACGCGGGTGAAGAGGCTTAGTGTTTCCCGTGGAAGGGTTTTACTGCTGGTCGCTTCATTCACGAAAATCATCATTTGGCTGATGGCGGTATTAAAGCGCATGGCTTCAGTATCCTCGACAACCTTCTTGATGGTTTTATGCAGCGTCTTCCATAGCTCGCCTTCGGAGCTACCTGGAGAATCTGTTAAGCGGCTTTGTAATTCGCCGCTGTTCTCATCAACCGCAAGACGCCAAACACGCTGCAAGAAGCGAGAAACGCCGTCAACACCAGACATTTGCCATGGTTTGACCTGCTCAAGCGGTCCCATAAACAACTCATAGAGTCGCATGGCATCTGCGCCGTACTGGTCGATGACTTCATCTGGACTGACGACATTGAGCCGTGACTTACTCATTTTCTCGATTTTAGAATCGAGTGCTAAGCCTGTACCTTTGGCGACGGGCTTATCGCCTGAATTGTCTACATCTTCTGGAGAGTAATACTTACCGTTTTCATCTCTGAAGCTGTACGCCAGAATCATTCCCTGATTAAAGAGCTTTTGAAATGGCTCTTTGGTACTTACCAGACCGCAATCATAAAGCACTTTATGCCAGAAGCGTGAGTAGAGAAGGTGCAGTACGGCGTGCTCCACACCACCTACGTAAAGGTCCACTGGCATCCAGTAGTCTTCTAATGCCTTGTTCCAAGCTTCTTCAGCGTTCTTGGGATCGATGTAGCGTAGGTAATACCAACAAGAACCTGCCCACTGCGGCATGGTGTTGGTTTCCCGGTAGCCTACACGACCATCTGGAAGTTCGACCTTAAGCCAAGTATCGCCTGCTCGAGACAGAGGCGGCTCACCGTCTTCGCGGGGCTTGTACTCATCAACGGGTGGCAGCTCGACCGGAAGTTGGTCTTCTGGGATAGGCATCGAGGTGCCATCTTCCATATGAATAAGCGGGAAGGGCTCTCCCCAATAGCGTTGGCGAGAGAATAACCAGTCGCGCAGGCGGTATTGAACGCGCTTAATGCCTCGGTCGTTGTCGACGAGCCAATCAAGCATTTTGGTTTTGGCTTCATCGACACCGAGTCCGTTGAGAAAGTCGGAGTTTACGAGCACACCGTCGCCTGAATAGGCTTGTTTCTGCACATCTTCGCCGCCGGAGACGACTTCAACGATCGGAATACTGTACTTGCTTGCAAACTCATGGTCGCGCTCATCGTGGGCTGGAACGGCCATGATGGCACCGGTTCCGTAGCTCATTAAAACGTAATCAGCGACCCAGATAGGGACGTTCTGACCGGTAACAGGATGCACTGCATAGGCACCCGTGAACACGCCAGACTTTCCTTTATTGAGGTCAGTTCGAGCGAGATCTGTCTTACCCTTAGCCTCGGTGACATAGCCTGTAACAGCTTCGCGTTGGCCGTCGGTTGCAATGTTAAGAACGAGTGGGTGTTCAGGTGCCAATACGCAGTAGGTTGCTCCCATCAGGGTATCGGGGCGAGTGGTATAAACCGTGAATGCTCCGCCCTCATTCTGGACCTTGAACTGGATGTCTGCACCCGTGCTTTTACCAATCCAGTTACGCTGCATTTCTTTAACGTGATCTGGCCAGTCAAGCAGGTCGAGGTCTTCGATAAGCCGCTCTGCGTACGCAGTGATTTTAAGCATCCACTGCTTCATATTGCGACGCTCTACCGGATCTCCCGTTTCAACGTATTTACCGTCTTTAACTTCTTCGTTAGCCAGGACCGTACCAAGTGCAGGACACCAGTTGACTGGTACTTCCGCAAGGTATGCGAGGTCTTTTTCGTAGAGCTTCAAGAAGATCCACTGAGTCCACTTGTAGTATTCAGGATCGGTGGTCGAAACTTCGCGATTCCAATCGTATGAAAAACCAAGTCGTTTGATCTGACGGCGAAAGTTATCAACGTTTCGCTTCGTGATAATCGCTGGGTGAATGTTTTCACGCATAGCCGCGCGCTCTGCCGGAAGACCAAAGGCATCCCAACCCATTGGGTGGAGTACATTGTGGCCTTGCATACGCTTTAAGCGAGCGAGGACGTCTGTGGCGGTATAGCCTTCAGGGTGGCCAACATGCAGCCCCGCGCCCGAAGGGTAAGGAAACATATCTAGGATGTAATACTTTGGCTTATCGCCAAGTTCTTCAAGGCTCGTTGGAGTTTTGAAGGGCTCTTGCTCATCCCAGGCTTTTTGCCAACGTGGTTCAATTTCAGCGGGTTCGTAGCGCATAGTGCTTAGTTCTCCAAATCCATAGTGGCCACAACGGCAGCATCGCGCTCACTGAGCATAAAGCCGCCATCTCGTTCACTTACGGTACCGTCACGTTTCCAGGAGCGCTGGCAGCGTGGTTCTTCAGCGAGGTCACTGATTTCAAATTGAGTTGCGTCGCCAGAGGCAACGCTAAACCGGCTTACACCGCATAGGTCAGCCAGCTCTTCTGCATATTCGGTGATCGCGTTAAAGCGTTCCGGATCGATAACAGCCGCGATACCAGCATCCAGAGGATTGGTAATCGTGCCACTTTCTCTTGCATGCTCGAGAGCCTTGAGTGCTTCACTGCGAATGTCCATCGTAAGGGTCCAGTTAGGATCCTGCGCGAGTCCACGAGACTCAGGCAAACGCTGAAGGTGAATAGACTCGTCCATCTCTTCAGTTTTACCGTGGAGCTTAAGCCAAGCTTCGTCTGCGGTGTGAACCAATACAGGTGCAATCAAGCGAAGCAGATTGTCTGCGATATCAAAGAGAACCGTTTGGGTTCTTCGTCTGCGGGCTGAATCGGTTGCATCGCAGTAGAGACGGTCTTTAATGGCCGCCATGTAAACCGCGCTCAAGCTGTCATTGCAGAAGTTGAAAACCGCATCTCGGATTCGGCGAAACTGGAAAGTTTCGTACGCATCACGCACTTCGATGATGAGGTGATCAAGCTGGACCATGGCCCAAGCATCGAGGCTGCCTTTGTCCGCGTCGGTAAAGGTATAGCGGTCGGTCTCGTTGTTGTAATCCTGCAAGTTCCCAAGAAGGAAACGAATAGTATTTCGAACCTTGCGATACTCTTCGGCTGCATTCTTAAAGAATGCCCAGTCAGCTTTGATGTCGTTGACGAAGTTTAGACTTGCTACCCACCAGCGAGAAATATCTGCGCCGTATTTATCCAAGAGGTCCTGAACATTGATGGTGTTGCCAACCGACTTGCTCATCTTTCGGCCCTGTGCATCCACGATGAATCCGTGAGTGAGCAGAGACTTAAAGGGAGCACGGCCTTGGGACACGAGGCTTGGCAGTAACGATAGCTGAAACCAACCACGGTGCTGATCGGAACCTTCAATATAGTATTCCGATGGGTAACCGAGGTTTCTTTCTTTAAGAACTGCATTCCAGCTTGAGCCAGACTCAAACCATACATCAAAGATGTCTTGGGAGGCGGTGAGTTCACTCAGCCCTGCTTTGCCTTTTTCACGAAGCCAGGTAGGTGCATCTTCATCTTGTGCAGGATCGTATTCGGCGAGGATGTCTTCGACGCTCGCTCTAAACCAGAATCCAGCGCCTTCCTTGCGAACCGTTTGCGCAACAGCTCTTACCGATTTTTGCGTGAGAAGCGTTTCAAAGCCCTCTTTCATGAATGCAGGAATCGGCAGTCCCCATGAACGCTGGCGAGAAATACACCAGTCGGGGCGTGATTCGAGCATACCGCGAAGGCGGCTCTTACCCCAGTCGGGGATAAACTCAATTTCGTTGTCTGTTGCATTCAGAGCCATCTCACGTAGGGTTTTGCCTTCACCTTTGACTTCGCGGTCAACGGAGATGAACCACTGCTCAGTTGCACGAAAGATGGTCGGTGTTTTGGAGCGCCAGTCGTGCGGATAGCTGTGATCAAACTGGTGGTCGAAAAAGAGGTGACCCGACTCACGCAGGTGCGTCACAACTTCGCCGTTGCCACTCCAAACGTCTTTACCCTGGAGCCATTCGGGCGCGGTTTCATCGAAGGTACCGTCCCCTTTGACGGGGCAATAAATCTCAAGACCCACTTTTAAACCGGTCTGATAATCTTCCTGACCATGGCCAGGTGCAGTGTGAACAAGGCCGGTACCATCTTCAAGCGTGACGTAGTCGGCGGTAAGGATTGGACCCGTACGCTCAATGAAGGGGTGTTGGTAAACAATCTCACCATCGGCAAGCTCTTGGCCGGTGCATGTACCCAGGCAGCTGATATCTTCAGCTTTGCCCATGCCGAGAACCTTCTCGGAAAGTGCGCCGCCCAAGATGCCCAAGGTCGTTTTACCATTTTGAGTCCACTTGTAGAGGCCGTACTCTTCACCTGCTGCGGCAGCAACTGCGAGGTTTGCAGGAAGTGTCCAAGGTGTGGTCGTCCAGATCATCACATGAACAGTTTCACCCTCGGGGACATTGAGGCTTGCGGGTAGATTGCCGGCATTGTTAACGGCGAAAAGAACGAATACCGAAGTATCTTCTCGGTCGTAGTACTCAAGCTCTGCATCGGCGAGCGCCGTCTGGTTGGCGATCGACCAGTGTACTGGTTTGAGGTCGCGGTAGACCAC
>JABJBS010000340.1 GCA_018668695.1 Deltaproteobacteria bacterium | reverse complement strand
TGTTGCACTCCCCTTTTGCGAAACCGCCGTGATCACAGAGGACTCACCTAAAGCACCAAGCTGTGGCAGCGGAGCTCGACCAGGCTTGCGACGCATCCACTCACCCGTGCGGGTATCAAGCAACCAAGTGAATCCAGCGCTCGTTGAAACTTCCAGTTGACCCAAGCCGCGCGGTGCAAGCCAAGCCTTACGTACACGAGGCCAACGATGCTCTTTTTTGAACAAAAACTCCTTACCTAAGGGTGATATGCCCTCGGGAGACATCTGGTAGAGGCGCACTCCGTCAACATGAACTGCGGCAAAGCCTTTTCCTTGTGGAGAGTTCTCAAGAGGAAACAGACAAAAGTTTAAAAGCCCCGGTGCGACTTTCCCAACTTGTGTCGCTCGCCAAGTCCGGCGCCCAATATAATTTCGGCGCGCTCCCAGGGCGGCTGCTAAAACTGAGTCACGATGACCGACAACCACAATGGGAATTTTTTTCCCGTTCTGAGTATCAATCAAATCTCCCATGACCCATACTTTATCTCTGCGCCGAGACACCGTCAGGGTAAGCTTAAGAGCAGCGCCCCTTCGCGCAACAAGCCTTCCACCCCGGCCCAAGGCTGCAGTGAGTTCTTGAAAAAAAAATCGTTTGGCCTGCTGAGGGTCAACACCTCTACCCGTCTCGATCACTAACTCCAGGGCCTCATCCAAGCCATGCTCATCCGCCCGTTTTTCAACCGCCTCAGCAACCGTCTCCACAAAGCTATTTAGAGCTACCACATCAGCACTGTGTGCGTAGCCACCGGTCACCATGAGCAAAATCGAAAACACAAAAATCCACCGGCAAGGTGGATAAATGTTTGGGCATGATGGGCAGAGCATAAAAGACGTTATCACATTGAGTACCCTGATAAGAAAGCAGTTTTCTTATATCAATCAAAAGAATGGCTCCCTACGGACGGGAGAATGAACGGGAGAGCGAATATCCGTAGGGAGCCGAAGGAGATATTGAAAATTTAAGGAGCTTTAAATTCAGGCATTGGAACTTCAACGAAACCGCTCACACCTGTCTTAACCGGCTCGCCACCGCCTGTATTCATCGCGGTTGTTGTTGCTGCCGGCTTTGCTTGCGCTACTTCGGTATCCTCAGGCGGTAACTCTAGCTGAAACGCTGCGTACTCATCATTTTGCTCTGGAGTCAGCACTGCAGAGATCCTCTCGCGATTCACCAGCGCTTTGACAAATCGCGGGTTCATCTCGATTGCAGCATCGTAGGCAACGATTGCGTGGATGGGCTCACCGTGCTTCTCGTAGGCATAACCGAGACCATTGAACATGAACGCTTGAGCGCCCTCTTTTCCAGTGGCTACCTCAAGAGCATAAATCGCCATTTCATATTCACCGATCTGAAGCGCTGAATAGCCGAGGTTGTTGTTTGCCCAAAGGTGCTCAGGGTCTTCCTCCAAGCTTTCTTCAAACGCCGCTACCGATTCTTTCCACATTTTTAAGCGCGCATAAGAGCGTCCCAACAAAAATGCACTGCGAAAGGAATCAGGTTCGATTCGGCGAAGCGTCTTGGCGTAGGATAATGCTGAGGTATCTTCACCACGCTTTAACATAGAGCGCACCATCGTCGTGTAAGCCTCGGCATGGTCGCTCTTGTAATCAATCGCTTCCTCCAAGCACTCCATTCCTCGAGCATCCTGCCCAGTCATATTGTAGGCCCGTCCCAACTTGAACCAGATCTCAGCGTTGTTGCGGTCCTTACCCAGCGCTTTGCGATAGGCCACAATCGCGTCTTCGACCAATTCCTCATCCACCAGCGCCTGGGCCGCGGCTAAAAAATCAGTTTCTGTATCTTTCACATTAAGAATCGCTTCTCTTTCGAAAAGGTCCGGCTCAGCTTCGGGAAGTGGGTCGAGCTTAAATCCCGCATGCGGCGCAGATGGCTTGCCAATCACAAAGGTTTTACCCCTCTGCTCAAAATTATTGCTTCTTTCCACATCATGCTGTGGGCCAACTTTCACCATACGGTGAGTCATCGCTTGGTCGCCGCCTTGCGCTTGAACCTCAGCTTGACGCTCGTCGGCGCCGTTGCAGCCGTAAGTTAGAGAAAGGGCCGCCATCAATACTGATGAACGAACCAAAGAAAACCGGGGGGGCATACACTTCATAAATATCTCCTCATAGAAACCAAAGGGGGTTGATATTCATTACCTTTCAGGTTTCGTGCCAAACATTGCTTTCACGAAAAGACAGGCAATTTTCAAACAACTATGAGGAGCGAGAGAACGATTGTGTCGGATCAGACACAAAACGGAAGAGATGGGTGTGGAAGGCTAGACACAACTTACGCTTAACGCTTGAGACCAAGCTTTTGCATTTTTTTATAGAGGTGACTGCGCTCAAGGCCGAGATCTTCTGCAGCCTTCGAAACCTTACCATCAAAGCGGGTTAGACGATTCTCAATGACTTGACGCTCAAAGCTCTCAAGTAACGGGTACAGAAGGCCCTCTTCTGGAATCCCGGGAAGCTGCAATGGGCGAAAGCCTCCAGGCAATGCGCCATGAACCTCAGCCGCCTCAATCACAGGCCCCATAGACATGATGGCTAAACGCGCAACTGTATGTGCTAACTCTCGCACATTACCAGGCCAGTGGTATTTTTCTAAAACAGCCATCGCATCTTCTGAAAACTCACGGTGCTCAAGCTCATGCTCAGCCAACGCCAAAGAAAGTAAATAAGAAGCCAGCGCTGGAACATCATCCAACCGGTCCTTGAGCGCGGGTACCTCAATGGGAACGACATTCAGTCGATAATATAAATCCTCGCGAAAACGGCCGGCCGCAACCTCTTCTGGTAGGTTACGGTTCGTCGCGGCGATGATACGTACATTCACCTCAATCAACCCGCTGCCACCTACCCGCTCAAGCTCGCCTTCTTGCAAAACGCGAAGCAATCTAGCTTGAGTGGCCAAAGGCATTTCACCTACTTCATCTAAAAACAAAGTCCCCTCATGAGCGCGCTCAAACCTTCCCTGATGGCGACGTTCCGCCCCAGTAAAAGCACCCTTCTCATGACCAAAGAGTTCAGACTCAACGAGATTCTCGGCGATGGCGGCGCAATTCATTTTCACGAATGCTCCTTGATTACGCCGTGATAAGTCGTGAATAGCCTTCGCAACAAGCTCTTTACCCACGCCACTTTGCCCGGTGACTAGAACCGAAGCTTTGGTAGGCGCTGCTCGGTGTATCTGCGCCAACAAGCCTTGCATTGCACTTGAGCGACCCACCATCCCGTGACGGCGCTCAATGACCTTCTGCATCCCAGTGTAGGCTTTACCCAGCTCGTCGAGCTTCAAGGTATTGGCTACGGTCAAAGTTAAGCGGTCAATATCAACAGGCTTCTCTAGAAAATCCAATGCCCCTCTTCGAGTAGCCTGAACCGCGGACTCCAAAGTACCGTGGCCGCTCATCATGACAACCGCCGGAGGCTTCTCAAACGCCATCAACTGGTCAAGAACTTCGAGGCCATTTTGGTCAGGGAGCTTCAGGTCTAAAAGGATTAAGTCTGGACAGAATGCCGCGGCTTTATCGAGGCCACCTTGCCCATCAAAAGCAGACTCGACCTGAAGGCCTTCAAGCTCTAGCCCACGGCCAAGGGTCGTATGGATATTTCGCTCGTCATCAATGATTAAGATTCGGTGAGTCATGATTCTCCTACCTCGGTGCCTGATTCATCACCCAGCTGGGAGCAGATTGCAAACCAACCTACGGTGATCCCTCAATGTAGCCAGATGGCGTTAAGTCGCGGCCACTGAGCGCCGGGTTCTCTGGCGATATTCTCGTAGCTCGAAATACCGTGTTTGACTGTCCATTTTGCCCCACAGGGATACTTTCACCTTGAACCACTATGCCTGAATTGATCACTGGGTTGATATATTCCCAAACTAAAGTGCCATCTTCTTGAACTTCAATGAATCGGCCAGCAGGACCATCGCAAATCAATGTGTTCCCATTATTAAGCCTCTGAGAGCCCGATATATTTCGGGAATAGAATCTTTCATTGTCATCAGCCCCATATTGCCAAATAGCTACTTGGGGACCGTGGGCATCGCCGCTAAGCTCGGCATAGCTTCCCGCACTGTCAGAAGGTGGTACGATTTCCTCGATGGTCGTGTAGTCGCCCCCATCGCGGCCGCCGCCATTATTAAAAATAAGGATGTTTCCAGCGCCAGGTAGCCCCTCAGGAATCCAATGCGCATCATGCTGAACAAACAAAAGCTGTTCGCCCGGTCCACCGCGCCCATATGCCGCTGGATTTCCCCATCTGTATAGAATGTCACCAGCAGGACCGGCTGCCTCTTCCGTAGTTGTATTGTGGTCGATGACCAGTATTTCATTCGTATTGTGCACGCTCAGTAATATCTGACCGAGCTGGGCATTGTAATCAATGGAGTTAACATGCAGCCAATCAGCACCACCTGCTCGTCTGCCATCTCCCACATAATTGATATCCATCAACTCCGGGTGGTCAGCCACCACCCCAAAGTTGTCCTTGGTCTCATCAAAATCTTGAACCATGTGATCCCAAAAATGCCATTCCCAGACAATTTCACCGCCATCCACTCCGACTGGTTGCACTTCGATAATGTGGTCTGGCCAGACTTCCCCATCTGTTATGAGGTTGGGAGCACGCCCGGCGGCAATTGCTTCTGCTTCAGATTTTACCTCAAAGGCAATCATCAAGATGTTCCCGTTGGGTAAGCGTTCAATATCGTGGTGGGCGATGTGCTCCGTAGAGGCATATTGAAAACTCCAGACTAACTCGGAATCCCAATTCACTTGCTCCACGCGTCCACCCAAACCACCCGCATCGAAGTGCGCTCCGTGTGCCGTTCGTGGCACCGTAGTTGCTCGTAGTAAACTGCCATCGTCTTCCAGATAAACAGAAAGCCCTGGGTTGTAGGTACTTTGCCAGGAGTGCACTTGCTCTCCCCAGGCATCGATCAGAAAAGTACTGGTTGACCGCGTTGGCGCAAAAAGCGTGTAGCCTGCTTGCATACCTTCAGCGCACGACTGCAAACCAACCGTTCTATCTTCGTATGTCTCATCGCAAATTGATTCTTCACCTGATTCCGAATCCGGTTCTTCATCGATAAGTTCAGGGTCGGCGGCCCCGGTTTCCGTGACCTCTTCCGAACTCGCGCTATTGCCACAATCGGCTGATTCACACTCCTGGGAGTCCGCACATCCTAGGAACACAGTCAGCGAAGAGAGCAGTAAAAATGTCGGCCATAATCTCATTTTTGTGAATTCCTTCCAAAGCACACACACCCACAAATGCCGACCGAACTCAAACCGTTAAGAACAAGGCTTGAATTATCGAAAAAAATACCCAAATTGAGAAAAAATTAGAAATTTGATCACGATAAGTACGTTCAGTAAAAAGAGATATAGAGCCAATTAGACGTCTCATAAGTAGTTTTAACGCTGCAGCGCGGCATCTAAAAAGAAGTTGAAATAAACATTAATTTCAATAACTTAAGTAATCGGCCCTGCTCCATTGTGCTCATGCCTTCAGGCCAAAACACGTATATATACAAACCTCACTCAAAATAAGTCTAAATAAGGGAATTCCGGCTTTAAAAAATAGACCTGTTTTCGGACCCTCTCTCATGAATGGCTGTCCCTTACGTTTGCCTACCTTCCCATAGGTTGTGGCGTATTGTTGAAAAACAACACGGCGGTCATACTCATTTGCAAGGGTGGAGGGAAATTCAATGAGAAAAGTCGTAGGGGTATTATCCATTATCGGGATGATAGGGGCAGGCGTAGCCTTGGCTAAAAATGACAAATCGCACGAACAAGACTGCAAAGTCGAAGTTCTAGAAGATGGTTCCGAATTTGTGCGCTGCAATGACGGATCATCGAAAATAATTGCAATGGGCGCGAGGCTTTGAAAAACGATGTCGTCGTACCCATCTTCAAATGAGAACTTCTGTGCCGACTTACAGTTGGTACTCAAGCATGCAGTGGCTGAACGCTTCGGAGTCAGGATTTCGGAACTGACAGATTGGGCGTTCTTTTCTTCAACAAAGAACGAAGTGTCTATGATGCAACTACACCACTTTCCAGCCAGTCATATGACAGCGGGAAATCCAAATTTGAGTTGGGAGCGTGGGGCAATGTTACCCATGTTTTCCAGGTCAACAGTTCACATCATTAGCTCTTTGGCGACACGAAATATTTTTAAATTGAGAACCGCTCAGGCGGAACTCTTCCTTGGTCATGGACAACTCAAACATGACCCTTCCAAACATCGCCATGACTTGCTTTCTTCCGGGCCGGTTATCCTTCGACACGGAGAAGCTACTTTAGGCATGGCAAACCTAAGTGATGACGGTACTATCATAAACTATTCGCGGTATATTGAGCTTTCCAGCTACCCCGCGGTCGAGAGATCGCAAAAGCTTAAGTACCATTAAGCGACGTTTATGACCTTCCTTGGCCGCCCGAGTTCATTCCCTGCACCTTCCTTTTGAACTCGAGCGGTCAAATCACTTTGACCTCATTCTTTATGATTCAGATCGAGATAGGAACAAGGTTCCCGTAGCCGTAGGTGCTACTGGGTGAACATCGTCTCCACGAATTTGTCCGGAGATAACAAATTGGAAACATTTTCCTGTTGTGGGAATTGAACAGTCAAAATTAGGAGCTTCGCCGCGGGTTTTGATGCCCTCTTTTTCAAGCGATCTCGAAGCGTTGCCTACCAACATATTCAGGAATTCACCCACTGCGTCCGGATACATGTCTGTGCTTTCGACAAAGTCCATGCCAAAGAGCCCCCACATAATAACCCGGGCAAAGTCATTACTTACTGAGAGAGTCAGTAAACAGGAGGCATCTCCTGTCATATTCATCTGAGCAGTAAATTCCGCCTGAGTCGCATCCGAAGACGAGGTGGTCGGTTCAACCTTGACCACAATACCCGCTATGGTCTTCGAGAGTTCAGGGAACGACTCGGTCAAAAACTTCAGGAGTCGTTTACCAGCCTCTGATTCCGATAAGTCCAAATCCTCCGCCACGACGGGCTCAGCTGATTCCGGTGTGGGTTCTGGTACGGGCTCCGGTGTGGGCTCTGGTGTGGGCTCTGGTACGGGCTCTGGTACGGGCTCTGGTACTTGATTATCAAGGAACTCTCGAAAGTGCACCTGCATATCTTCTGCGCTGAGAATATTGAGCTGAACCAAAGCCTCGCCAATTCCACCTTTCGAATTTTTCTGAAGCTCCAAGAGATCATAAACCTGCTCTTGGGTAAGCAACCCTAAGGCAATCGCTGCGAGACCGAAGGGCTTATTGTTCTTTTCTTGCTCGTGAGCGATGAGGGTTATCTTGTCCGTATTGAGCCAGCCCTGCTCGATGGCCAAATCACCTATCCGCGCGCCCATGGACTTCGCGAGACGAAGTGCCTTCATAAGCATTTTTAAGTTAACAACGCCCTTCTCAACGAGGAAACGGCCGAAGATCTGCGAGTTGATACCTTCTCCGTCTCGAACATCCAAATCTTCATCGTCGGAAGTTCGTAATAAGAGGCTCGCCAATACCACATGAATAATCGAAGCATGGTCGGTTGGTTTAAGAGAAGAACTGAGGACATCGAAAAGTTCATCGAGCACTTCTACTTCGAACAAATGCAACTCGCCCCCATGGGGGACGTTCTCAGCTCGCTGCCTGAGTTCCGGCGTAGCTTCTCGAAAAGCTTGAATGCCCGCATACATCAGAGCAACATCGTCCATCTCAGAGATGTTTGCCTTCACTCGTTGCAGCAAATCTTTACTGATTTCAGCATGCAACTTCACATTACTATCTTACCGGTTTTCGGATTCGAATCCAAAACACCGGACAAAAAACAGCCGTACTGGCCTAATAACTATAGATTTTTCAGGAAAGACTCGAGCCCGCGGACGCTTTCAGCGTTGTCGAAAAGCACACCATGAGAGTCTCGAATTCGATTACCAATCTCTTCGCGCAGCCCGGGGTCAGTCCCCAATTTTCCTGCGAGATCAACATATTGCGCCATATCTTTCGCCACTGTGGTCATGACATCGGCTCTCTGGAGAATTGCCAAAGTGTGTCGCCCACGCATCATCGGCCCGCCACAAGTCACAATCGGCTTCCCAAAAGCACAAGCCTCCATGCTGCTGTTATTTCCAGACCAAAGAAAACTATCCAAGATCACATCTGCACTGGCGGCCAGGCCATAAAACGAATCTTGAGAAAGTCGCGGGTATATCGACACGTAGTCATCCGCATCGAGCCCATGCTTTGCAAACGCCTTCTCGATTCTTATTCTGAAAACCGAGGTCACAGCTTCGCTGGACTCTTTGATAAAACCGAAATGAGCTTGGGGGACCACTTTGGCTATCGCCGGATAGATATCATCGAAATTCGGTAGCAGTTTATAAAGGCTCTGCAAACACAGGTAGCTAACACGACTATCCTTACTCGGTAAGTCAATAGGTGGTTGCTTGGCTTGAGTCGCATCTGGTTTGGGATAAGCACTCATGAGCCCAGGAAGCCTTATAAGTTTCTCACTGTAATGGTCTTCTGCCCCCTGGGGCTCCATCAAGTCGCTGCTTAAGAAGTAGTCCATATTCCCTAAACCAGAAGTCACGGGATGCCCTCCCATATTACACTGGACTGGCGCCAGCCGAAGTGGCGCTATCAGTTGAAGCCTAGGCTCCATTCCGTAATCCGGGTAAATCAAGACATCGAGTTCAAGCCGGCGCAGCATCTCCACATGATGAAGGCCGAAATCTGGCCAATGGTGAAATTTTGCAGCCGAATGCGCAATAGCTTCACTCGAGGCGTCACAATGAGACCCGATGTGTATTGCATGAACTTCAAAGTCATCAGAGCAAAGATGAGTGACAAAAGCCCCGTGTGTTTTAAAAATGGAATGGTGGCGCCAATAAGAGGAGATAAAGCCTACTCGCGTCTTTTCGCCGCTTTTGCGTTCGCGCAGCGCGATGGGTTCCATAAATTGTGGAAAAACAGTCCCCATAATGGTTTCGCATAGCTTGGCATATTCTATCTGTAATTCGAGGTCGTTCCTGCCCTGATAATGCAAACAAAAATTCGTCGTTGAGCCCATGGCATCAGCTGCCTCAAGAACTCTTTCAGCAGAGTCCAACGCCAACCCTTCCCGAACTTTCTGAAGACCTTGAGCGTAGTTAACGCGAACAACATCGATAGATGGCTCATCTTCATGCAGCACGGGTAGACAAAGATGAAGCCCAAAAAGAGCATGGGCTTGGTGGGGGTCTTGTTCTAATACTTTCGACGAAACTGCCCGCGCCTCTTCCAAGCGTCCTTGGTTTTTCAAACAGAGCGCGAAACCGTTGAGAGCCTGAATCGAGTCTGGCTCAAGCTCACACGCCTTACGTAAAAGAGCCTCTGCCCCTTCATAATCGAGCTCTTCAACATAGACCGCGCCTAGGTTAATCAGTGCCGGAACTGAAGAGGAGTCGAGTTCAACAGCACGTTGATAAAGCTTACGAGCCTCAGAGCGCTCGCCCGCACCCTGATAAATGACTCCTAAATTGATCAAAGCATCACCATGGTCAGGTTGAACCTCAAGTACTTTGAGATAGTAAGCCATCGCTTCTTCCAGCTGGCCCAAGCATTGTGAAACCAAACCCAATGACGCTTTTACATCGATGTTTTCTGGGTCTAAGAGCTCTGCTTTGCGCAGCGCTATCCTGGCATCGGAGAAAGCCCCAACCGCCTGATAAACGCATCCTAAAATAAAGTGGGCCCGCATCGAGTCTGGCTTAAGGTGCAAGATTTTCTCACACACCTCCTTAGCCTCGTCATACTGCCCCAAATTTACAAAACCGCCGGCTACTTGCAGCGCATTGTCAACGACATCTTCTAAGTTCTCGCTCATGGTGAGGCACCTTAGCACTGTCTCGGCTTAACCCAAACGACAAGTGACAGAATCTCTCTGAGCCCCATTCTAATAACCTTTAGAGCGCATCCTTAAAGTTCTCTCGCGTCCGACTCAGCGCGGCATCCTGTAAGAGCTTGTCAGGAGACCTGCGGATGCGGCACTGGTTGCTTGTGCCTGCGTAGGGCCATGGTTATATCATTCACTAGGCGCATCCTTTGAATACATGGAGTCAGAACCATGAGCTCAAGCTCAGAGAATTACCACCCGCTTATCGTTTCCGCTGTAGTCGAAGAAACACACGACAGTAAATCATTTGTCTTCGAAATCCCCACAGATCTCCAAGACAAATTTAAGTACCAAGCCGGGCAGTTTCTAACCTTCCTCGTTGACTACGAGGGAAAGTCTCTCAGTCGGTGCTACTCATTGGCCAGCTCTCCCGAAAAAGATAATGCACACAAAGTAACCATCAAACGGGTCAACGATGGGAGAATTTCAAACTGGTTCAACGACGCAGTAAAGACCGGCGACACCCTGCAAGTGATGGCGCCTTCTGGAAGGTTTGTCCTAAAAGATAACTCTACCCCACTCTGGTTGTTTGGCGGCGGAAGTGGAATCACTCCCATGATTTCCATTGTCAAAACTGCTCTATTAAAGACTGACCGAATCATCCAGTTGGTCTACGCTAACCGAGACGAAGAATCGATTATCTTTGATAAGGAGCTCAAAGACCTCCAAGCCAACCACGCTGACCGTTTGAAAATCATACATAGCCTAGACAATCGCGATGGATACCTTACATCTGAGAAAATCCAAAGCTGGCTCCCACTCGACAAAACCGGTGATTATTATCTCTGTGGCCCGGGGCCATTTATGGATGTCATTGAAAATACACTCAAGGATATCGGGGTCCAACGAGACCAAATATTCCTAGAGCGCTTTGTCTCGCCCGCAGATCCCGACGCAACGCCTGCACCAGTTACAGAAACCACACAAGACGCGGTACCCAGTAACCTTCGTGTAAAATGGGAAGATACCATGCATGAGGTGCCTTACGAAAAAGGCGAAACTATTCTGGAGGCTGCCAAACGTGCAGGGATCGAGCCGCCCTTCTCCTGTGAGGAAGGCTATTGCTCGTCTTGTCTGTTTAAAATTGTAAAAGGCCGTGTCGAAATGAGAATGAACGACTGCCTGTCTCAGGAAGACATTGAAGACGATCTCTATTTAGGCTGCCAAGCCTTGCCGCTTACATCAGAAATAGAGATAGACTGGGACGCTTAATCGCAGCAATTATAGGTTTTCACCAAACACTCTTGTTTGAACGTCGAACCCGCTACCGGTATCGCTCAAACTAAAGTCATACTCTGTGCCCGCATCACCGGCATTGCTATCAACCTGAACTTCAAGCTTCACGTTATCCCGGCCAACCATTTCTACCAGCATCGCAAGCACGACCGGGTCACCATGTTGCTCGGCCAAGACCTCACGAATCAAGTCATTTCGCTTTTCTTCGTTCGTCGTTTTTGATGCTTGAACCAATCTCTTGACCACGCCTGTCGCCTTCTTTTTTTCCATCATGCGAACAACGCTCTTAGCGAGCATCACCGTTGGGTCCATAAAAAGCGGCATCATCTCTTCATCGGCCCATGGCGGTGTGGGATTCTCTGGGTGCATCAGCAACCACTGCTGCTCATACATTTCCCAAACCTTCGCGTCCGTTAAGTTTGTCACGTTATCCAGTGCTTTATCGCCAAGGCTTACTTTCGTCGTCACTGTGGTATTGCGCAACTCGTTACGTGGTCCCACCCAAAGCTTACGGTGTTCTTCAACTGCTTCAAGCTTATCCGTATAGGCATTGAGCGTATTTTTCTCATCACCGCTCGACACAAAATTTGCTAAACGCAACTTAGCCAAAACATCATCTTTCGATGCTACGTTCTCAGTGTAAGAATGAGCCCAAGTTAGCCAATTCTCAGTAGCTTTTACATCGCCCAGCTCAGCGCCATCTACTCCCGTTACACTTCGGTCCGAGTCTGTTACCGAAAATGAGCTTTTATTTGCCCATGAATCCATCACACGGCTGTTCGCGTCTACATCAGATGAAACTTTGTAGGTTCCTTCATCCACAACCACGTCAGATTCCCGCAAGGTTTCCTTCGACTCACCCTTGTAAGCCAAACCTAAGCCAGAAACCGTCAAAGGAGTGGCTCTCTCATCAAGCTCTGTAAAAATAGAACGGTCGATATCAACACCCGGATGTCCTGCACGATTCAAGCTTTCAAGCTCCGTCCAATCGCCCAGCATAGCTTTATCGTAAGCTGCCTTGGCCACATCATCCGACAAATCCAACCGGGCATCTAAAATACGATTGGACCCTTCGGTTTTACGGCCACCTGCTCGGCCTTCTGCGCTGAGCCAACGCTTGGCTACGCCCTTTGCTACACCGCCGGCAATATCACTGACTGGTCCCAAAGTGGGAAGTCTATCGGTCCCTATCGCGCTACCAAGCGCCGCGTAATCGGGGGTTGCACCGGCTACTGCTTTGAGGTCACCGCCCACAGTCATTTTATCTTCAGCTGAAACCACGATGCGTGCACTCTCACCGTCGCCTCTGGTTACATCGATGGAGTTTCGCCCGCTAACGGTATAAGAAATGTCAACGCCTGCACTTAGCTTCACACTACCGATACCTTCAGCGCCCACGCTTGTTCCAACTCCGCCACCTGCATTCGACACATGGGTGCTCGTGCCCGTAATCTTAAACGATTCACCAGCGCGCATACCAAGAACGCCCTTCGCATCTTGCGGCACGGTCAGGTCATTTAAAGTAGGAATTGTTCCTAAGCGCGGGTCATCTGTTAGGCGAGTGACCTCTACATCGTAGACCTCACCGCGCTTATATCCTGCGTTTACGTAGCCCACACCCACCGGTACATTGCCACCGATATTGACGGAGGCTCGTCCGCGTCCAGCAAAGCTTACAAAGTCATGACCCGGGTTAGCATCCAAGGCAGCTTCACGAACATCACCGCGCCATCCAAAGCCTGGCTGTGCTTCATAACGTTTCGTTAATTCTACTCCAGCATCCGCTCCTAATGTGGCTTTAAGTGCAGAGCCTAAAAGATTGGTCACGCTCAAATCGCCGCCGAGGTTACCACTTACGGAATGGTCGTCTCTGGCGCCGCCGGCTCGCATACCAAAACCAGGTGCTTCACGGGTTGCGGAGCGCCCTACATTCACATCTGCGCTTACGCGGTTGTCTGTCGTAGAGGCGTTGATTCGGCCACTCAGATTGATATCGTTATTTTCGCCCACTCGGGTTGTACCGCGCAGTGTACCGGAAACGTCCCCGCGGCTGTTACCTCGAAGCGTTGCTTCCACTTCTGAATCATCGCCTATTTCACGGACAATGCGCCCCTCACCATGCAGGCCTTCACCCGTACGGTAACCACCGGACACAGATTCAGAGCCCGTCTCGGATGTGTGGGTATAATTCCCTGACACATGATGCTCGCCGTCGGTTGTTCCGGCTCGCGCGCCCACTGCGTTTTCGCCTTCTGACCAATCGTAGCGCGCTTCCGCCGACAAACTGCCATCATTGGAATGGGTCACTTCTGCCCCTACTGTTCCACGATTTTCGCCGAGGTCAGCTCGAACTTCGTGGCCATGCACGCGTCGCCCATTGCTATCAACACGGAGATCTTCAGTGACTGTTACACCGTCGGTTACGCGATGCTCTACTCGGCCATGGGCACGCCAATTGCCATTCTCATCCACGCGGCCATCCACATCCACCGAAGTGCGTGAGCTGCCACCTGTAGTCGGAGAATCAAAACCATATCGGGCATCAAGAGAAGCTGGACCGTTATCAGAATCAGAAACTCTGGCCGAACCAGAATGCCGGCCATGGTCTGTGCGTAGACTTCCATCTGCACCCACGCTGCGGCTGCCGTCGGTTGAGTGGCGTACATCACCGCTGAGGCTACCTCGGCCATCACCGATATCTGTTCTCACACCGTGTTCGTGGCTGCGCCGTCCAGAGCTATCCACCCGAACGCTGGAGTGAGCGGTTACATCTTCGTTGATACGATGATCCACACGCGCATCACCCGCAAACGAGCCATCCGTAGTCACATGGCCTGAGCCTGAAACGCTCGTTCCTGGTCGAATCTCGTGTCGTCCTTCCACATCCACGCGACCATCTACATTGCCTTCGCTGTCGACGGTTAGTGTTTCTCGGCTCGTCAATCCGCCCGCGCGGTGAGATCCTGAGTAGTGTACATCGCCTCCGTCTTCGTTGCCGCGCACGGTTACATTCTCATGCCCGCGCTCACCGGTGTGGCTCCAACCCGCTTCACCCGATACACCGTTGTCACGGTCCCAGTTTACATCCACATCGGTGCGGTGCCCGCCTTCGAAGGTTCGCGTCGCGCCTGCGCCGGCGTGATTGATGTCGTTGCCGTCGGTGCCTACAGAGCCCCGCACGGAAGTAGAATCATTTAAGCGATGGTCCGCTGATAGCCGCGCATCAACAGCGCCCGTGTTTTCGTCGAACTCAGCATCGAGATAGGCCGAAGTTTCACCGCGGGTCACGCCAGCTCCAGCACGGCCACGCATGTCGCCAACGCCATCCGTGGTTACGTCCCAATCGTATCGCTCGCTGCCATTGTCAAAACGGGCTCGGTCGGTATTTCCATCGCTTGAGTGTTCAGAAACGGTCGTCGTCGATGGCGCAGGTCCACGCCTCGGGGCGGGGTTCGTTCGTAGAGCGGGCCGGGTCGACACACCGGTGGTTTCACCATCGGGAAGCTCAAGAATAGGCAACTCTCGGGTCAGGCTGCCATCGTCCATAGGCTGAGATTCCATCGGGCGGAGCAGGCCAGCAGGAAGAGGAGTACTGGAAGCTGGATGCATCATGGCATCACCCCGAGCACTGGGTCTCTCTACGGGCGCCGAATCGTCAGGCTCCAGAGCGCCTGTAGGCAATCCGGGCAATACTGGTGGGCGTCCATCGGTAGGAAAACTAGGCATATTCTTAACTCCTTCACAGCATTCTACTGCCATCATTCCATTTTCGGCTAAAGGAATCGGATGTTGCGTGTTTATTATGGAAAAAGGTCATTTAATTGGTCCTACCGATCATGGTTGTACGGCACTCCAACTTTCGCTTTAATTCAAGTGAGTTCAAGGTGGCCCAGTTTTAGCGGGCTAAAATTCACGCCTTGAAATTTCCTGGGGGTCGACCATGAAGATACAAATGCCAGTGGCATGCTTTGCCGCGTTTACGCTTACCTTCGCATTGATCGGATGTAACGAATCGAGCTCGGAAGCAGAGGGCTATCAAGGCCGAGGTTCACAATCGGTTGAGTGGAGCGAAGGAGATGACCCCAACATTTTAGACTTTGGACAAAACTTCGAATACCGCTTCGATGAACTTCCGGTGCAAGGTGAAACCACCACCCCACCCTGGGCAGGAAGCTACTGGCCAACCTACCTCGACAGCATCAACGACCGCTGGGACAAATCCTCCGAAGATACTCTCTCTCCCGCTCAAAAATATGAAATGGCTTTTAGTAAAACAGGAATTCAAGATGCTGTTAGCCTTGAATACGGCGTGGATAGCATGAAGCATCGCACGCCTTGCACCGACGACACAGTTTGCAACGCCGCTACCGGAGAAGAGTGCTCGAAGCGCCAAGGCCAAGACAATGGGTTCTGCGTGGAAACTTGGTTTGGTATTTGTCATGCCTGGGGGCCAGCCGCTGTGTTGGAACCCGAACCTGTCAACCCCGTCACTTACAATGGCGTGGAGTTTAAAGTTCAAGACATCAAAGCTTTGATTACCCTCTCTTATGACTTTGGTCTAAAAGCCAAGTCTCTTTCTGAGACATGCGAGGTTCGCAACACGGGTGATGCCGAAGGCATTCAGTACAATGAATTCGGAATACCCACAGCCGAATACTCTGCCTGTGCGGATACCAACGCAGGCACCTTTCACACTGTGATTGCCAACTATCTCGGCATTCAAAAAGTCGGGTTGGTAGAAGATAGAACTTACGACTACGAAACCTGGAACCAGCCACTACGTGGATACAAGATTTGGAAGAAGTACCCAAAAGACATTGATGCTGCGAAAGCCAATCAGCTCTTAGGAGCCACGGGTGACAAGTATGCATTTAACCCTAACGCTGTTGCTTTTAGGCAAGTTAAACTAAGCCTGCGCTGGATTGCGGAATCTCATCAAGACCTCGATGGTAATCTCTCAGCCAGTATCGACGACTACACCAACACAGATGTTTACGAATACATTGTTGAGCTCGACGCCGAGGGTAAAATCATTGGCGGAGAATGGATCAAAGGCTCTCGCCAAAACCACCCCGACTTTCTCTGGGCTGCCGAAGAAAAGCTAAATACCGAAGTTGCCGTTCCTGCCCAAAATCTGGTGGATGAAACTGCGACCGTAGCGGCCACGGAGTTTGACTCAGTGGGTACAAGCTACACAGTGCAGCCCGGCGACAAAATCAAAATTACCATGAACGGCGCGGCAGACGCCGATCTCTATGTGCGCTTTCGATACCGGCCCACTCAAAACAAATTTGATTGCCGCCCATTCAGAGCCAACTCCAATGAAGAGTGCGAGCTGGAAGTACCGGCCGGTTCGACCAAGGTCTATATCAAAGTTGATGGCGGAGCTGCTGGCGATACCGTTACGATTAAGGGCACGCGCAAGATTCCCGGTACAGGGATTGAGTGGGCCCACGTCAAACAAATCCTCAACCTCTCCGTTGCACCACCAGAAGTTGAAAGCGGTTTCAACTGGGGTAGTAAATGCGACGGTGGCAACGGCAGCTTTCAACAAGCCATTGCTGAAGGCGCCTTGGCGGAAGTGGGCGAAATCCCCGCGGAGAAACACAACGTTCGTATTGAGCTTAAGAGCGACAATGATGTGGACGTGCAACTTATCGACAAAGAAACCGGCTTTGAAATCATTGCATATCCCAATGGACTCTTAGGAAGCGAAGCCACCGGGCAAAGCCAAGAATGTAAAACCTGGAACGAGCTTGAGTATTGCTACAGCGGCTGGGACGGCGACCAAACCGCCGACGGTAAAGGCAACGAGTGGATTACCATTACCGGCGATACCAACCGCGACCTAACGATGAAGGCCTACGGCTACGCCGCCGGTGATGCCGTGGTCACCTACAGCTGGGCCGAAATGCCAAACTGTATCGACCAAGGCAGTGGCAGCTTTACCCAGAGCATCGAGAAAAACAGTGTGGTGGAAGTGGGCGCAATACCCCAAGGTAAACAAAACCTTCGTATCACGCTCACATCAGACAAAGACGTGGATATTCAGCTTTACGATGGCAACACACCCATTGTGATGTGGGACAACGATGAGACTGCCCTGCTCCACGGTGAAGAACGCGAGAGTACAACCTACAAAGACATGATTATCACCTACAGCGGTTACAATGGCGATGGTACCAACTACGGCAACGAATTCATCACGGTCAAAGGCACAGTAGCGACCCCACTGACCATGAAAGCATTTGGTTATGCGGCCGGTGAAGCCCAAGTGGATTATGCCTGGGGGCTTACTGACGAAGAGTTAGACCAAACGGGAGGACAGGCACCATGAAAATGTTATCACTCTCTCAAATCGCTCGAATCTTAATGCTCGGCACCTTGATTCTTTTCGTCCCTGCCTGCGGCGGAGATGATGAACCCAATCCCAACCCTGACCCAACCGATTCCAGCGAACCGGCTGATGCAAGCGATCCAACCGACCCTACGGATGTGAGCGACCCAAGCGGGAATGATTGCTGCGTTGGTCCGCCGTCGATTTGCGGGGATGGGTACGCGAATTACGACGAAGACTGCGATGACGGCAACCTTGAGGAAGGTGATGGCTGCTCCTCTGACTGCATGGTCGAAGAGGGCTTCGTGTGTGAAGGTGACCAGCCCTCCATTTGTACCGACCTCAACGAATGCAAAACCCGCCCCTGCTCCCACGGCGGTACGTGTGAGAATAGCCCGGGAGGCTTCCTCTGCGATTGCACCGGCACCGGTTATATCGGCGAAACCTGCGATGAGCCCACGGACGAACTGCCCGCCTACTACGATTGCCTGGGCAATGTGGAAAATATTGGTGACGGTTACTGCGATACCCAAAACAACCTAGAAGCCTGCGGATTTGATGGCGGTGATTGCTGCGCCTCTACGTGCGTGAGTTCCACCTATGCGTGCGGCGGTTATGTGCATGTAAGCAGCGACGAACCTCAATTGGAGAACTTCAATTGCCTAAACCCTCTGGCCTGTGAAAACTCCAGTGAAGGCTGCGCCGTGTGTGCCCCGGGCTGCATGCCCGATGAAATTGGCGATGGCGTGTGCAACCCGGAATGCTGGGTGGCTGCCTGCGGCTGGGACTTTGCGGCCGAAAATACAGCAGACTGCACCTGCGAAGATGTTGGTCACAACGAAGACTGCGACGGCCTGTGCTTTGACGACAGTTATCTAAGCTGGGAAGGCGATGGCTACTGCGATGATGGACAGTATGGCATCAACTTAGTGTGTGCTGCCTGGAACAACGATGCCGACGACTGCGACGGCGACGAACCTTGGGAGCCACCAGTATGTGAAGGCTACATGATGGAAGTGGGCGACGGCTGGTGCGACGCTTACAACAACAACGAAGGCTGTGATTACGATGGCGGTGATTGTTGTCAGTCGGAATGCTTTAGCAACACCTACCCCTGCCCTTATGATGCAACTGCTTATGATTGCCAAGACCCTTGGGCTATGGAAAACGATGGCGGCTTTGAATGTGATAGCAGCCAATGCAATCCAAGCTGGATTGGGGATGGTGAATGCGACACCAATTGCTGGTTCCCAGAATGCGGCTGGGATGCCAATGCCCAAGGCGTATCCGATTGCTCCTGCGAAGAACTGAACGATAACATTGCCGAAGAAGGCTTTGAGTATGCTGCCGACTGCAGCGGCGCGTGCCATTACCAGTTCTTCACCAACGATTGGCTTGGAGATGGTTATTGCGACTCCGGCGATTACGGCTTGGACCTTAACTGCGAGGCCTTTAACTTTGATGCGGGAGATTGTGCGGTGTCGATGCCGGAGGAGAGCCCTTAAACCTTCGCCGTCTCTGGCGTCATCAACTTGAGCAGCGCTGGCATCAAGTACACATCACAAAGTAAAGCCGAACTGATAATCACTGCACCCGCGGTACCCATAGCGGCAATGGCCGTAAAACCACTGAGCATATTCACGCCAATACCGAAGGTAAGAATAATAGACGTGACACCAATGGCCCGACCGCTTTGGCGCACGGTTTCCATAATGGCTTCGTCTCGCGGCTTACCAGAAGCTATCTCTTCTCGAAAACGCGCCAAGAGGTGAATGGTATCATCCACCGCAATTCCCAAGCCCACCGTAAAGATAAGGCCCGCAGTGGGGTCCAAATCAATGCCCATCAAACCCATGGTCCCATAACCCACCAAAAGAGGAAGTCCGTTGGGTACCAAAGCTAAAAGCGTGATGCTCAACTTGCGAAAAACAAAAGCAATGACCAAAGCAACCAGTATGAACGCGAAGATCAAACTGTCTCGCAAATCAAAAGTCACGTTGTTGATACCGCGATATGCCACCACGCCGGTACCCGTAAGATACACATCCACGCCCAGCCCATCGAAATATTTGGGCATGGCCTCCCGAAGCTTTTGCTCAACGCCATCAAAATAGTTGGCCCCGTGGTCCTGGCCACGCAGCACCATGCGAGCGCGGTCGTAATTGGTATCGAGCATCTTCAGCATCTCGTCATGGTCTTCCAAGAGAAGCATAAGCTGAGCTACCGCAGCTGGGTCGTCTGGAATGGTTCGGGTGCCGCCCATCAGCTCATGAGCATTCGCCACATAAGTTGCTGGGCTGGACATTTCTCGAATGGAAGGCAACGTTTTAGCGTAGGCCTCAAAACCCTGCATGGCCTTCAGTACTTCCGGGCGTTTTAAGTCTCCCTGTTTACCAATCATGTCGAATTCGTAATTCAAAATACCGCCCAGCTTATCATCAACCAATGCATTGGCCTGGGAAGTGCGGTGCTCCATAGGCAACATGCGCGTGAGGTTGTTGTCCACCACCACATACTGCGAATGCCAGGCAAAGAACGCGGCTACCGCGGCGCCACCGGCCAACATCAACCCCGGCCTGCGCAGAGACAAAGCCGCACTGGCATCAAGCCATCGGTCCAGCCAAATGGGCTTATCCGATTGCGGCCCTTTAGGAACAACGCCTTGGGTCATGGACAAAAGAATGGGCATCACAATCAAGACCGAGCCGTAAGAGAAGAGAATTCCAATGGCGGCATTCTCACCCATGCTTCGCAAGATAGGCATCTTGGCCATCACGAGCGAACCAAACCCAACCCCGGTGGTTAGAGACGTGAGAAAACACGCGCCACCCAGCTCTCGTAGAGCAGCTCGAATGGCTGTTCGGCGCTGCTCTAAGTTCAAGCGTTCACCAGGCTTGGCAAGCTTGCGCGCCTCTTCATGAAAACGACTTAAAAGGTGAATAGCATCGGCTACGGCAATCGCTGGTAAAACCGTTGCCAGCGTTTGGCTCACCATATCAATGTGCACACCACGATAACCCATGACACCAAAGAGCATCACCAATGGAACTGTAGCCGCGATGCCCGGCACCAAAATCCCGTGGACGCTGCGAAATACCACAAAGAGAGAAAGCACCATGAGCAACATGGCAATGGGTAGAAACACCATCTGGTCTTTCACCATCTGGCCAAAGAAGTCGGCCCGAACCGCTGGGATACCTGCTTCCGCAAATTGAATACCCAGCTTCTCTTTATACTTCGCCGTGATTTCACGAACGCCCGCAACCATGGGAACCACTTTCTCCATGTTGCTGCTGGACTCCGTGAACTGGACCAAAATGCTGGTGGCTTTGGCATCTTCCGCAAGCAAAGCCGGAACCAAAAGCTCATCGTTTAATAGCTCGGCTTTCCAACCGGCTAGAGCATCACCGCTCGCCTCCGCTGGAAAGGTATCCAGAACCGAAGCGAGGCTTAAGCTATCATCTTCACCGCTTTGCATCCGTATGATGGATGGCAGCGAGGTCACTTCTTTAACGGATTCAAGCTCGGCCAATTCACGGGTTAGGTTATCCAATGCCACAAGACGCTCTTGCGTTAGGAAGTCACCAACATCTACCCAACTGGCAATGAGGATTTTATCGTCATCGGGTCCCCAGAACTCTTTGTATTGCTTCAGCTCCGCCCAGGAATTTGCGCCGCTGCCAAAGAAGCTCTCAAGGCTAAAATCTGCCCGCAAAGAGGATGCGCCCGCACCAATACCAAAAACAACCAAGAGAGTGGTGACCGCCCAGGTATTTCGAGCGTTCGCAATAGAATCAGCCAACTTGCCAAACATGTATGCCTCCAGCACCCTGAGCCGGTTTTTCCCTATAGGAATTAGGTGAAAAAAGCGACAGGAAAAGTGCTACGTTTAGGCCTTAAAGTAACTGCTTATAAATTCCGGCCAACGTCCGGGCTTCATGCTCGGCGGTAAACTTCTTTGATATGGTCTGACTGGCCGCTTTCCCAATTCGAGACATACTATGCGGCGAGTCTAAAAGTTCGCCCACAATTCCCGTAAGCGCCCGGTGGTTGCCAGCCTCAAATAAAAATCCATTATTTCCATGGTCGACGACTTGATCAAAATCCGAAATATCACTCACCGCAACAACACATCCGCTGGCCATGGCTTCAAGCACTGTGCAGCTAAAGCCTTCTCGAAAAGAAGGAAGAGCCATAATGCTGATGCCGTGATACCAAGAAGCAATATTGATTTGCTCCCCTACCCACTCAATCAGGCCCGGAGCTTTTTTCTCAAGCGAGCGTAGCCAGGCCTTATGCTTACGGTCGCATGCTCCCACAAACACGACTTTGAGGTTTGGATGCCTTTCTCTTAGAGGCATCACCGCATCCACTAGGACCTCGTGACCCTTTTCGGGCCGCACTCGACCCACAATGCCGATCACCGGGCTATTACTCTTGCCTGCCCCATCTAAAACTCTAGAGTTGTCTCGGCAATAGTTAAAGCGTTCGGTATCTACGCCGTGATAAACAATCTTGGCATCACTTCCCGCATACTCAAGAGATTCTCGATTTAGGACGACACATGCATCTGCCTTGGCCATCAAGAGTCTCGTCGGTAAGCTTGGACGGCTCGAGGTGTGGCGGGTAAACACCAATCGGATATTCGGGTAGCGCATTCGCAAACTTAT
>JABJBS010000339.1 GCA_018668695.1 Deltaproteobacteria bacterium | reverse complement strand
TTGCGCACTGGGCCGGCGTCGACCGAGAAAAAGCTAAGTCATTGCTCCTTATGGACCGTGTGGACGTGTTAACGCCAAACGGGAAAGCTCGTTTACGCAAGATTCGTAACGAGCTTGGCGAGATTACAGATAAACTGGTTCGCGACTTACCAAAATGGGCCGACATACCTGCGGGTAAAAAGTTTAGCCGTAATGCGGCTCGCGGACGTAAAGCTTTTGCTTTGGTCGGGCAGCGTATCTATATCGCAGGACTTTCTCGTGAATCACTAGAGCGCGAAGGTATCGATTGGGAATTGGCCGTTTGCGCAGTGGGTGCATCGGCTGCTCGCAGCTCACTTTTTGTGGAACTCATGGGAACTTACAATCTACCAGGCGATTGTGACCTCTTGGCAGGCACATGCATTATGGCTGGACCGGTGAATCAAAATGATATCGGTAAGCAGTTTTATGGCTATAAGGATTTGCTCTCAGACAATTTCGGTGAACTTGATCCGACCTCGCTGTTGGTGTGGACCTTAAAAGCAAAAACCATCGCTGATCCTACGGGCAACGAAGAACAACTCCTCAATGCAGCACGTAAGGGAGCTCTGGTTGATTTACGCGCAGGTCCTCACGAAGTTGTAAAAGTTGCCTCTCAGGGCAAGCTTGAGCCAATGCGTTCATTTGAAGGTAAATTGAATGAAGAGCGAGCATTCTTTGAGCAAGGTAACTTTGTAACCGACCCAACCGGCAAAGAAATTCCGGGTAACCGCGGTAAGCCATGGTCTGAGTTTTTGGCACGCCGTAAGGTCTGGTAGAACAGTCCTAAGCTGAACCTTCTTCTTCTTCCCGAAGTACTTTGAGACAACTCTCACAAAGTACCTGAGGCGCTCCACCAGACATGGTGATACCTATTGCGGCCTTAGTGCCTTTCGCCAAAATATCATTGCATTGCATACAGATGGCATTGAGGTTGAGGGTAAGCTCTTGCCATCCAATGATCTGCCCAGGCTCAATTGGCGCTGGCGGCGGTGCTTGGGGGGTCGCGGCGGGTTGCGAAGTCTCCTCGCGTTCGTCGCCGCGGTTAAACTGGCTTCCCAGATTCGTTGCATTTTCAGCGACCCGAGCGCTATCGGCGACGATATTTTCCACCAAGTCAACGGTGGTGAGAAGGGCATTGCGAACCAACTTGGATACGGATACGCCCAGCTCGGCTGCCTTGTCCCTGAGTTCACGGTCTAGGGCATCCGAGATACGCGTATGCAGAACCCGTTCCTTTTTAGGCTTTTCCTTCTGAGACATGCGCTGATTCCTCCGCAATAGCTTCCACGGTATGCAGTGTAGCTTTGACAAAACCTTCTACTACCGCTGTTCCCATATTTCGAGCATCGGCTGCAACCTTTAGTCCATCTTCACTTACGACATTGACGAGGCGAATGCTTTGACCGACCGCATCGACGATAAGGGCTCCCAAGCTCTCTGCAAGGTTTTGGCTTTGTTCGCGAATGTTTGAGTATTGTTCTGACGTTTTCATGTTGGCTCCTTTTGTAGCACGTTGTGATACAAATATGGGGCCTTTGTGATACAAAGTCAAGGGCTTACTTTTAAACGTATCACAAATAAATTTTAGTTAATTATTTCAGTGGCTTGAGTGGTTTATGGTGAGCAGGGGAATGCTTTTGTGATACAAAATATAGAATTCGTGATTCAAAATTAGGCATTATGCCGATTGGGTGGATGTCTCTAAGGCCTCTGGTGTGAATGCTTTGGGAAGTAGTTCACTTAGATTTGAAGTGTAATGGCTTTGGTCCCGTAAGTTGAAGACAGTGATCGGAGCCTCAAGGCTCATAAACTCGGCCATCACCTGCCGGCATGCTCCACACGGGCTGGCTTCCATCGCCGCGTCGATTACAACCATCGCCTCAACGACATCTCCGCGAATAGCACCCGCACTGATTGCCGCAGCCAGAGCATTTCGCTCAGCGCAGACAGTGAGCGGCAGCACACAATTTTCCATATTGGCAGCCGCAAAGACCCGACCGTCTTTTAGCCGGAAAGCACTGCCCACTTTAAAATTTGAATAGGGGGCATACGCATTGGAGCGCGCGTTGGTGGCGGCTTCAAGTAATACCGAATCAATTTTTCCGCTGTCTGGTGTCATTCCATTTACCTTTGAAGAGGGCCGAGACCTTAAGGTGAATCTGTCTCGTAAGTCAACGATCTCGAAGGGGATGAATCTATTGTAAACTGACCACAAGGGTCTTAGGCGAGAATCTGGCTTTTAGTTTCGTTCTCGGGGCTCTCTCCAACTGAAGAGGTCTTGACTGCGACCTGTTCGCTTGATGCTTTCTTAAGGAGTCTGACGATGGAGGGTCCAAGGCAATCTACGTCTGTGCTCATATACTGCTCACCAGCAAACTCTTGAATCCACTGAGTCTGCTTTTGAAGCATGTATTTATCTTGGTCGATAACTTTATAAGCAAAGGGTGCAACAAGTGGTTTGACCATTGAGATCCATTTGCTCACTTTCACGCTCACCACCGAGTACATGCGTGTTTTGAAATCGGCGATAGGGGTAAGTGCACTTGTTGTAAGTAGATGCCTAGAATCGCCCACTTGATACTCCACCTGAGCGATACTGGGTAAAATGAATCTATCAAAGTGAACGACTTCCTTGGCTCCGGGGGCAAGTATTTTACCCATCACGCCCGATGGTGCGGGCTCACCGATGTACTCACACTCCACTCTGTCGGCAAAACGCCTGATGAGCGTTTCGAGCAAATTGGGTTCACCGCCTCGGAAAAGTCCTCGATGTAAAAAAGCGGTGTGGGGTACATCTAAAATGTTTTCAGCTGTAGCATGAATGGTGGCATCAAAATCGGCTTGATAGTGGATGTTGATATAAGCGGGGTCGTTAAAGTGTGGGAATTCGTAGGGGGCATGGTTGGGCTTATTGTTTGAGTCGGTAAAAACCCAAATAAAGCCCTGCTCTTCCCGGGTGGGGAAAGCTGGGACGTATCTTTTTTTGGTGATGCTGTGACCATGCAGGGCCGGGATTTTCTCACAGAGGCCTTGCCCATTGAATTGCCATCCATGGTAGGCGCACATTAAATTGTCGCCGGCGCATTCACCAGAAGAGAGTGGAACATTTCGGTGGGCGCAGCGGTCCAAGAGTGCGTGTGGTACTCCCTGGGTATCTCGAAACAAAGCGATCGGGGTATCCCATATTCGGACTTGCATCGGTTTGTCGCGCAGTTCAGAGGACTTACAGGCGATGTACCAATAAGCGGATGCTCGATAGACGGAATATTTGTGGGTAGGTGTAGTCAATCCTGCGGTATTTTCATTCGTTCCCATGAGCGCCTACAATTATCCTCTGACATTAGATTACCCCAGTATATGAATGAACCGGCTTGTTGGTAAAGCCTCATGCTTGGGCATAGCTCTGAACCTTGAGCTTTGCTAAGTTTGAGGTGGGGGTAGAGTCAATTGAAGCTTACTGATTCACAGTTTGAACGGATTGGTCAGCTTGTTTTGAGCCAGACTGGGGTGTTGCTACGCCCTGAAAACCGTAAGTTTATTGAAAAGAGGTTTGGGCGACTGGCAAAATCCAGTGGGCTTGAGAGCGTCTATGAAATTGAGGCCAGGCTCCTCTCGTCAAAGAATAAATCTTTAAAAAATAAAATTATCGAATCGGTCCTTAATTTTGAAACAGATTTCTTCGCGGGACGTGAAAGTTTTCGTTTTCTACGACAGGTTGTTTTGCCGAAACTCATGAAGGTAAGAGAATCGCAGAAAGTTATTCGTTTCTGGTCAGCAGGTTGCTCCACTGGCCAAGAGCCTTACTCACTCTCCATTATGCTTGATGAATATTTTCCAGCTAAGAGTGGCTGGAGGATTGAAATATTGGCGACCGATTTATCACGACGCTGTTTGAAAAAAGCACAGTCAGGAATCTACGACGCCAACGAGGTTGAAGACACCGTACCCAAAAAGCTACTCCACGAGAATTTCGAAAAATTGGATGGCGCTTGGCGAATCAAAAGTCGTCATCGTAAGCGTGTCGTATTTCAAGAGCATAATTTACTACGTGGTTGGGGTAATATCGGAACCTTTGACGTGGTACTGATGCGTAACGTTTTGACTTACGTCTTGTCTCCATACAAACGAAAAGTGGCGATGCACACCTATGAGCATCTAGAAGATCACGGTTTTTTCTTATTGGGACGTTTGGAAAAACCTGCTGTTGGTCACTTCTTTGTTCCGGTAAGCGAGCCAGAGGAGTCTTGTTTTCGCAAGAACTTAGATGTGGGGCAGGGCGCACGCCTTAAGAAGCTTACGACCAGTAGACGTGAGATGAACCCGGTACTATCTGCTACTTTAGTAAAGCTTTTGTCATCGTCAGATATGTTTCAAGGACTTAATAGTAAAATTCTACGAAGCATCGCGGAGCGCTTTGAAGTTCATAAGCTGCGCTCTGGACACAAAGTGGTTAAGCAGGGTGTGCCTAACGAAGACTTTTTTATCATCTATGAAGGCGAAGCGAAGGTCTGTGTTGATAGGGGGATTTTCAAAAAAGACTTGGAGATTTCTCGAATCGGTGTCGGTGATATTTTTGGGATCACTTCGCTGGTCGTGGGACAAGCAAGTTCCGCAAATGTTATTGCCGATGGTACTCTACGGGTGTTTGTGGGCAGCAAAGCTCTATTCGATGCCTTGGCCCAGCGAGATGATGGTTTTCGGTCTCACGTGCTTAATCTCAAGGATAAATATGCCAAGCAAACGGCAAAAGCGCGGGATCCTGAAGTGGTGGTCGCTGAACCAACATTGGACGGTATGGTTGCCCCGACACTTATTCCGCAGGGGCTCGAACATTTAATGCTGTCTTCAGATCTGAGGCATACGTTGCTTGAGCGTGGTGGAAAAGAACTCGCATTGGGTGAAGAGGAAGCTGAGTCGTTTAAAGATGGTTTACGCCGGGTTCAGCTTTTCGCGGAGATGGAGTTTAATGAAATCGACGACTATGTTGCTCTCTCTGAATACTGGAAGTTTCCTGGCAATTCGACTGTGGTGAAAAGTGGAGACAATGGCAGCGCTCTTTATATGATTGCATCCGGTAGTGCGCATGTGGTGAAGGACGGTAAAGTTGTTGATACCATTGGTGTGGGCCAGGTTTTTGGTGAGAATTCAATTATCAATGTTGTAGAAGATCTTCTCGATGTTGTGACGGCTGAGCCACTCTGTGTCTTTATCGTTGGCGTGGAGTTGTTTAGGTATGTAGTTGATGGTGAAGTCGATGAAGATTTGGCTCGTACGCTTGCACAAATGAGCGGCCGCTTGAGGACACCATCCTAATATAAGACACCCAAAAGGCTAGTCTCTTTGTGAGAGGGTCGTCTTTCTCTCTGCCTTTAAGACCTCTGGGCATGCTTCCTGGGTCAGGAAATTGTAGAGCCCGTTGAGTCCACAGATTTCAACTTTCTTTTCTTTTAGGCCGGTAGCTAAAACTTCATCCTCTGTGATGACTTGCATGCATTCGTCCTCTTCCGAGGCCTTTGGCGGGTGTATACCACCGATATGACATGCGGCATTCATTCCACTGCGCATAGCCGGGCCGTGTCCTACAAACTTCACCCAGTCGCCGGCGTACCAAACGCCGCCGTGGCCTTGAATAGCCGGCAGGACTTTGAACATGACAGCGATATGCCAAATATCTTGAAGGTGATGACGCCAGATACGAGAGACGCGAACATCCTTAACATTAGCGGCAGGGTTGATGGTGCCAATAGGTTCTGGGTTGAGGGCGTGGTCGAGATCAAGGGTGGCACTTAAGATACCATTTAGACGGTAGCCATCTCCTGTGCTTTCATCTTGAACGTAATTGTAGTTACGCCGAAAGCGGGGCTCGGGAAGCACGGATGAGTCTCCGTGGAGCGTCATTTGAATGCCTTGGTATCGAACTTGGGACAGTATAAACGACTCCAGTGGGGTCGCATCTGATACGAGTTCTTTAGCAACATCCGCGGGTACACCAAGCACGACTTCGTCAAACCACTCTTCTTTGAAGGTACCCTGATAATCAACCGAAGTAACTTTAACCCGGCCATCTACTCTTTCAATACTTGTTACGGGCGTTTGTAGGCGTATTCGGTCTTGAAACTCTTTGACGACAGTTTGGTAATAGTTGCCGCTGCCATTACGAACAGACCAAGCCAAGGCACCCGATTCGTAGTCCAACCATTTAGAAGTGCCACTGAACATTGAAAGGATAAACCGTGTGGACTGTTCGTAGAGACCATCTGTGACGATAAAGAGAACGCTGAGATACGGCGCGAGGTACTGGCGTCTGAAATCTTCATCGAAGCCATTAAGCCGCAGCCACCAGCCAAAAGGTAGAAGGTTGGTTGATGGGTCCTGGTAATCTCGAAGAGCGAGTTCATGAAAGCGGTAGACTTCGCTGCTGAGAGATTCTTTATCTCCAGAGGCCCACTCTAGGCCATCAACGTTGGCCGAAATACTGAGGTTGTTCATGACTCGGCCGATGCCGTAATAGGCGAGTAGACCCTTGAGTTCTTTATACGAGTTTGGGGCGCCGAACATGAAGCCAATATCTACCGCGTAGGATTCACCGTTTGATGTTTTAAATTCCGGTGAGTAAGCGTGACCGCCAACGTATTCGGCCGCTTCAAAGAGCGTGAAATCGATCCCAGAGTGATGAAGCATCCAGGCGGCGTGTGTGCCTGCAGCGCCGGCGCCTACAATTGCGACCTTTTTGTCGATCCCAGCTTTGGAGCTCCTTACCTTGTTAAGCTCAGCGAATTGATTAGCGTAGACAAAGAGTCCAGTGAAAATGATGGTAAAACAGGCAAAGGTTGTTTTGCGGTAGGCCCACAGTCCATCGAACAATCTATTTACCGATTTTCTCAAAATACTCAGTGCCAAAATGAGACTGAGTCCCTCGATGGCCCAGAGAGCCGGCATCAGCCAGCTTGGGTCAGCAGAACGCCACGCATTGAGCACACCCGTAATCAAGAAAAGTATCAGCCATGAAGTGACCGCTAGGAGCCAGCAAAGAACTTTAAACAAAAGGGGAGTTTGTTTCGTTCGCATCGGATTTTACCCTTAAAGGATGAGCTTGACTCTAGTCAGCCATCTTATCAATGAGTGCTCTCAGATCATCTGGCGTACACTCTTGGCATCTTCCCTTGGGAGGCATGCCTACCATGCCTTTTGTTACGGATTCGAGAAGAGTTGTTTTTCCTTTGGCAAGTCTTGGTTTCCAGGCTAAAGAGTCGCCGCTTTTTGGGGCTCCAGCTGCGCCTGTTCCATGACACGCAAAGCAATACTTATTGTATTGTGCTTCAACTTTGGTTGATTTTTCCGACGAGACACATCCAGGCATACAACATAAGGCCAGAGCAGTCATGCCAACCATAATCTGAGTTATCTGTCTCATGGGTCATCCGAAAAAAGTTAAAAAGCTTGGTTCTAGTCCGGCGATATAATGAAAAATTTAATCTCGCAATATCGATTGATTCTCGGATTGAAATTTTTTCATGCTCTATTAAGATTTTTGGCCGCTTACATGACATGAACCTCAAAATGGGTGAATAAACCTACCGCTTTGAACGGATTCGAGAAAATAAGGTTTTCGTTCTGTGAATTATTTCAGTAACTTACGGTCGCAGGCTTAAGTCTAGCCTCGTGGAGGCCTTAGTGTCACAATTACAGGGCCCGCATGTGAAGGCATTTTAGGCGCTGCTCTCAGCTATTTTCACTTCAAATGAATGCGGGACTAAGAGCCAGCGTCGAGATGAATACTATGGCTCAAATAATACGTTCAATCACAATCCTCCTTGTTATTTCTTTCTCTCTACCGGCGACTGCAGGGAAGCTTGATAAAGTTCGGGCCGAAGCGAAAAAACCAGCCACTTCAAAATCGAGTGGAAAAAGTTCCAGTGGTTGGAATCCCTCCTTTAACTGGAGTGAGGATGCCGGGGCGATTCAAGCGTTCTTGATCACGGCTGCGGTTGTTACTTCGCCCTTGTGGCTTCCTTATCCACTGGTTGAGAAGGACCGCTGGAAAAATGATCCAGGTTTTCTCGATTGGCCGTATCAGGGGGGTATGCCGGGTTACGGTACCGATGAACTGGATCCTGAGAGCATAGCCGATAGCTTTGCCGGGCGGCTCCAACTCGCTGCTGGGCTTGCTCATTGGGGATATCGTTTTGCTGGCGACTTACGTATCTCCCTAGATAACCGAGTTGATATTTCATTAGGTGGTTTTGCTTTAGTCGAAGAAGACGAGGACGAGGAGCTAGACAAACTGTATTTTTTAGAACCTGGTGTGAGTTGGCTCTTTGCTCTGGGAGACCGGGCGCAGTTTCGTATGGGTGCTAAATTTGTTCTGATGTTAGATCCCAATGGAGATGCCGACGCAAACCCAGGCAGTCCAATAGACTTGGGCGGCGCGAATGATTCTCAGTCTCAATTATCCATTGTACCGGGAATCACCGGGACTTATTCCATTGACTGGTTCCCAATCGATCCCTTGGTGCTCACCTTTGAATTCGGTGGCGGTATCTTAGGTGAACGCTTTTATAGCCATACAGCATTAACTGTGGGCCTGGTCCTCGGACCAGTCGAGCCTTTCGTCGGCTACGAAGCAAGGTTCATTGGCGACGAATTTCTTGGAACCGGTTCAGCGGGCTTACGAATTTGGTTTTAACGAAGCCCAGCATCGCGCCAGGCTTCGGTTACCTCATTCTATACACTGGCACTCAAGCCTCGTTTCACTAAGTTTGTCATAGCTACCTTCTGAGCACCCGCGATACCGGCTTCATCAGCACCGATCCCTGCGGTCGCGGTGATGGTGCGTAGGCCAATATCTCTCACGGCACTTGTCGTGGCACCAGTTAAGACCTCGTTTATCCCGGTTAAGAATCCATTCTCCCAAACCCGGTGGCTTGAGAGCTTATTGGCAAAAGTCTTAGGGTAGGTGGCTGCGCTTCTACTTACGGCGTTGCTCACTGAGGCAGCTAATACTTTACCCTCCACTGTGTTCTTAAGGTAGTCGTCGCCAAGGTCTGAGAGAATTTTATGATAACCCGCTGTTTTGATTCCATCTGCATCCATGGTTTCGGCATCATCTCCCAAAATATCATGGCCGGCTTCGATAAGCTCTTCATCACTAAATTCGCGGCCTGCCCCAATACGCTCGCCCATCCGAATACGTAGGTTCACCATAACGCTCTCTGAAGCGATGGCACCTATTTGTCCCGTAAGGCTACCCATTGCCCAACCCTGTGCACCGCTCAGTGCCGCAGCGCCGGTATCACTGACAATGCTTTTCACGGAGTCTAAGAACTCTTGGTCCCAGGTTTCGTCGGTCATCGCTGACTCTGCCGCAGTATTGATGCTTGACGAGACCGCTCCTTGGAATCCACCAAGCACAACCTTGCCAAAGATTTTACGGCCCAGGGTTTGACCCATCCAGTCTGATCCCTTTTGGCGCAAAAGTTCATAGGATAACTGCGACGCGGCTCCGCTGGTGGCCGCCGAGCTTGCGGTCCCTGTTGTGGTTCCGGCAGCGGTAAGCCCCTCGGCAGCTTCTGCGCCCAGACCAATACCGGCGGTGACTGCATCACTTACGGCACCTAAGATGGCCATACTCGCTCCTGACGCTGCTCCGGTAACAATGTCGTGTGCGGCATCGAACCCTGTCGCATTGTAGGCGTCGCCAACCGTGATGAATCTACTGGTGACTTTCGTGGCTGCGGCAGTTCCCGCGGCGATCCCAATGAGGGCAGGGGTTGCGGTACCAGCACTTGCTGCCATCGCTGTGGCTACTGCAGTCATGGTAGCGATACTTGTAATCTTGTTACTGATAGATTCCTTATCGACCATATAATCGTCGGTAGCATCGTCTACTTGAACTTCTTTGGCATTGAGCAGCACTTCAACGTCATCTGGAATACCATTGGCATCTTCATCGGTGAAGGTACCATTGAGTTTCATTTTGCTTCCCTCACGAATGAGGTGTTTGTATTCTCGAACCACGTGGTCGAGTTCGAAACCAGCGTTACTAAAAGCGTCTACGATGGTATCGCTGACCCGTGACCGAGCACTGCCTGACCCACGCTCTCTACAGACCTTTTTTTGAGTTCTCTCTAACCGCTCACGAAGTGTTCTTGGAGGCTGCGCCAAGGCGTCAACACACTCTGCTAAGTCTCGGCTCCCTAGCTCTTTTTTAAGTTCCTTGAGCAAGTCAACGCCGTAGTTTTCTCGATATTCTTTTTGAATGGCCACGCGCTCTGATGGGAGCAAGTCTTTAAGGGTTGAGTGAATAAGAGCTTCATTTGTACCCCATCCCTCCATAGCGAAATAGAGTTTCTGGGATCGGTTTAATGTGCCTTGTCGCAATAGAAGCATCACACGTTCTCGGCTCTTACCGCTGAGCTCATCTGTGATGCGGTCCATCATGCCGTAGTTCTCAAGTACGGATGAACGTTCTTCCGGTGTAGCACTTTCGATGGCGGTATAGAGCGCACGTTTATCTGCACCCAGTCCGGTCATTTCAACATCAAGCTTTTGAATGAATGACAATTCGCCATGTTCAAGCGTGAGCTCAGCACGTTTGACCGCACGGGAATCCCACATGCTATGAAGCATTTTCGACACGTTACCTTTGTATTTTGTCTTGTAGGTTTCCTGAAGGGCCGCACGGTCTTCAGGTGTAGCTTCTTGTAGGGCCTTGAAAATAGCCTCTTTGTCGTAGGAGATACCGCTTGTCGCAAAATAGATTTTATCAGCAAGGCTTAGCTTTCCTGTTTCGGCGAGGATCACCAATTGCTTACCGACGTCGCCCCAAAATTCTTTAGCGATGGTCCATACCAACTCTTCGCCATAGTGGTCTCTGTATTCGGCCTTCAGATCGTATAGCTCTTGTAGGTCCTTTCCTTCTAAGACTTCGATCAGTGTGTTTTTGTCGGCTCCCATGCCGCGCATGGCACGGTGCAGTTCTTGTGCCTCAGTCAACTCACCGTGCTTTAAACACCAGGTGACGTCTTTATAGGCATACTCGCCGAGTTTGGATTTTAGGTCTTGGTCAAGATCGCCATATTTCGCGGCATAACGAAGCCTTACTTCTTGTCGTTCATCGTCGCTAAGTCCAGCTATAGACTCTTCGATGGGCCGGGGGCTGATCCCATAGCCAAGGAAAGTCCAACCCATCAGAGTAAGCTTAATATTGTCCTCGGGAAGTAGGTGACCACTTTTGAGTAGGGCTTTTGCTTTCGTTAGGCTCCGCGGCCACATGTACATTCGAGATTCGAGGTGTTCTTCTAGGTCTTTGCCGTAGACCGCCGCAAACTCTTGCTGAATTGATTGAAGCTCTTGTGGAGACTTACCTTCCAAGGCTCGGTAAACCGCGTCGTAATCGTTCCAGAGTCCACGGGTAGCCGCGTAGATTCGGTCCGCAGTGGTGATATTACCGCGGTCATAGGCGGCTAAGGCAAATACTTCTCGAGTGCCGGTGTGCTCGCGTTTGAGTGCATCCCGCAATGTTTCGCCGGTGAGTGCTTCGTAGTGCTCCGCTACCGCAGAGCGATGTTCATCGCTTTTTCCGTAAAGTGTGTCGAGTACAAGATTTTCGTTTGTACCAGCTCGGTTCATGGCGAGGGAGAGGAGCTGAGCGTCTCGGTCTATTGGGTTAATTTTATCGCCGAGGCACAAAAGCATCGCTTGTTTAAAGTGATTTCCCCAGAGGTTGTGCTTCATCCAACTTGTGAGAGAATCACCCGTAAGGGTTCGAAAGTCTTGCCGTATCAACTTGATTTCTTCCGATGAACGGTCGGCGAGGAGTCTAAAGACCTCTTTGTTATTGCAGCCAACTCCCTTCATCGCTGTGTGAAGTTTCAAAGCGGCACCTTGCGTTGTTAACGCAGCATCCTCACCCCATAGTGAGGCGGTAAGAGGGGAGGTGGGCACGGCGGCCGCTACCGATAATGCACTGGGTGACGCCGCGGTTGTGGACGTTGGTGTTGGAAGCTGGGAGGAGCTACTCGTAGGTGCAAGTGCCGGCGGGACGATGACATTTTCGGGTGGAAGAGTGGCTATTGGCAGGCTGATCGTTGCAGGTAAAACCTCTGGTTGAGTTCGGTTTTCAATAGCAGCGATGCGGCGGGCGACCCTACCGGAAGCTGGGCTGGGCTGAGGTGAAACCGGAACGCTTTGGGGCATTGTAATATGAGAGGCCATGACTAATATTCTCCGTTATTCCCAAAACGAGATGAGTCGATTTGGACTATTCATAGTGACAACCACGAGGGCTGTATCTTTCTTATCGGTTTAAAAATTAGAGATGGTGCTTCGAAATTTGGATTATTCTTAAATGTGCTCTGCTGTGGTTAAATGTAGGTCCTAGGCCTACAAAATGGCGTATTTGTAGTATTTTGTGGCGCTTGCGCCATTTTCGTCGAAGTCAGAGAATCGACGGGAAATAAAGCCAATAAAAGCAATACGTTACAGGTCTTCTTTTTTGTGTCGATGGCACGAAACCTGCTTGAAACTCCCTGAATAAATCCGATGGAAGATAAAAATATGAATTCAATATCAATGGTATGTTTGTTTGTGGTTGGTCTGATGCTGCCTTTAGGGGCTGCTCATGCCGCCACGGGCAACCAATGCGACAGCCTCGGTGGAATCTCCACTCATGGTAAAAATTTCTCAGGTCTTAATTTTCGAAAAATGAATTTGGTAGAGCGCGAGTTCGTGGCCGCCAGATTGGTGGCGACAGATTTGAGCTATGTTCGTCTCGACGGTGCCGTGCTTCGCGGAGCCTTTTTGGTTGGTGCTAAGCTTTTTGGTGCCCAGGCTAGAACAGCATCTTTTCATAGGGCGTGCTTGGACCAATCCGATTTGCGTAAAGCAGACTTGAGACGTGCTGACTTCTCTGGAGCATCATTGATCGGTGCTCGCTTGGGAGGAGCTCGTCTTGATCATGTGGTTTGGCGAGATACGGTATGCCCAGATTCAAGCAACAGCGATGATAACGGCGGCACCTGCCGCGGTCACCTTGAAGTGAATGAATCTATCTAGAGCTTTCTGGTTATCTCAAAATCAATTTCAATGGTTACCTCGTCGCTTACGACGCTTACGCCTTCGGCTAACTTATTGAAGCTCAATCCGAAGTCCTGACGATTGATAACACCCTTGAGCGTATAGCCGGCTCGTTTTCCCGGTGAGTTGTCGAAGTTCTTATTTCGAATGCCCAGCAGTTCACCTTCGAATGCGATGGATTTTCGAATGGAGCGAATTGTTACATCCACGACCGCTTTGAACTTCGTCTGCTTGAAGTTGATTGTTTTTAATTCAAACTTCGCTTGAGGGTAATCCTGACTGCTAAAGAAATCTTTCTTTTGAAGATGTTGGTCACGTTTAGGGAGACCTGTATCAATAGATTCAACCAAGACCGTTGCGCTTAGGGCGCTGAGCAGCGCGGTATCCTTGTGGGCCCTTACGGCCGCGTCAAATTTTCCAAAAGTTCCACGTACACGAGTGATACCCATATGCTTCACCATGAAACCCACGGTGGTATGTGTTTTATCAAGTTGCCAAGTTGTTTGGTCAGCGTGAGCGAGACTTGGGCCCAAGGAGAGCAAGCCCAGTATCAAAAGTTTGTGAACGAAGATTTTTACCATGAAAGGTGCCCTATGGTGTTGGTTGCGGGTTCTGGGTAGGTGGCGGTGAATCTTGAGTGGGGCAAAAGTTAAAGTTGGCTAAGCGTTTCTTCAGCGACTCGATATTCAGAGGCGAGTCATTGGTTTTGCCCTCTAGGCTGTCTTTCATAAACCATATGCCAAGAGTAGGCGTAGCCACCGGGGAGCACTTAATTGAGAAGCGATTTTGAACGCCTCGACCACTCCAGCCAAAGACATCGAGTGTACCCCGAACGCTCACGAATTTCCCTTGGGTACCGGAATGCTGAAAGTTACCGGATTCGAAGATTCTTCCGTCGCGCATAGACGGAACAAGGTAATCGTTACCATCGGCATCGTTGACGGGCTTTAAGAATTGCTCCTCGAACTCTCCTGGCATTGCTCCCATACTGGCACCCTGAACACGCATGAAATAAATTCCCTGGTTTCTAAAGTGAGGTGAGTCTTCGTTTTCTTTGAGAGGTTGATCCGAGAGAACAACCAGCTCCATGGTACCCCGCATGGTCATGGCAACCACGGGATTTAGGTCGTTTGGAATTTCATCGGTTTGAAGGAATGTTTTGGCGATGCTAGCACGCATTGCAGGATCGGTATTTGCTTTGAGCATTTTATGCCCAAGCCATCCTAACACAATCGCTCCAACCGCTGCAGTCGTAACAATAATCAAACAACCAAGTCCCATAATAGAACCGGGCTTTTCTAAAAGCTTTTTGGGGGAGTTTTGTTCTTCCATGAGGAAACCTCGGTCACGCCGTTGTGGAATCTAAGCTAGCTTTGAAACCAGGCCAAAATAGATGACGCAGCAAATGTTGATAGTAAAATTGGAGGGATATTTCCTAGGGCGGTGCCTGCGAGAAATGGCCAGAACTTAACCCTTGAGACCCCGAGCCCAAGCTGAAGAGGTGGGCTGGTAAAGAGAAACGTTCTAAGGATGAGCACAGTGAGAAAGCCAGAATCTTCAAGCTTGTGGTCGTATTCTTTAATTTTTTCTGGAAGTCTTTGCTGAACCCATTGACGAGCCACAAAGCGAGCGAAGACAAACGAGATTAGCCCCGAGCCCATGGCACCCAGCCAGCTATAGAAAATCGCTTCGGCAGGTAGCCAAACCGCATTGGCGGCCATGATAAATATATGAGCGGAAACAAAGAGCGCCTGTAACACGGCGAAAACCGCGATGAACATTAAAGGCCCCCAGATTCCCTTGCCGTCTAACCAGACTTCGATGGTTTGGGCATCTATTCCCAATTGAGTGGTTATAAAGGCAACGGTAACGAACACGATGAGGAACGGTACAAGCTGAAAAAGTGGGCCGCGATTCATGAACCCCTAGTAGCAGGGTTCTAGGCACTCGACGAGTGGATCAATCGTCTTTTTTCTTTGCCCAGTCCGGAACGGTATTAACGACCTGGAAGAGTTGCTCACCAGGCATCGGTGCTTTCTTAAGCCCCAAGTATACATGGGCTTCTGGGTCAACGTCCCTAAACACCATGTCCATGACGGATTGTAGGTCTTTGTATCGGAACGTGACGAGAACCTTCGAGTCTGCTTCTTCATCGGGTGCAACAGGTGCACTGCCAGTGGCTGGAGCTTCTTCGCCGTCTGCTTCTTCTTGTGGCTTCGAGGCGGCAAGTGTGGGGCGGTCTGGAGCCATCTGGTACGTGGAATATTTGTCTTCACCTGAAACTTCGAAGAGTCCGGAGTCGTCCTTGGGTTGTTCACTTTTTCCAAGAATAAGATAGGAGTCTTCGTGCATATGATGCGGGAGTTTTCGAAGAAGTGATTCACGCACGCTTCGGCTGAAATAGGTGATGACATTACGGAGAAAAATGATGTCGAAAACTGGTTTTTCGTCCCACTTTCCAGGCAGTTCGTCCCATTTGCCATTGAGGTTAATCTGACGAAATTCCACGATTGATTTGTGGTCGTCGTTGATAACCCATTTTGTTACGTCTTTGTGAAAGTGTTTGAGAAGCAGCGGCGCTGGCATCCCGCGCGACACCTCAGCCTGGCTATAAACAGCATCAGCGGCTTTCTCGAGGAGCTTCTTAGACATATCACTGCCTATGATTTTGACATCCCAGTCCTTGAGGCCCGGAATCGCTTCTTTCATCATAATGGCAATCGAATAAGCTTCTTGTCCGCTTGAACAAGCTCCGCACCAAATTCTAAGTTTTTTAGAGTCTTTATTACGTTCCAAGAGCTTCGGAATCAGCTCATGGCGCATGTTCTTAAAAACCGGGAAGTCTCGAAAGAAGTGCGTGTCGTCGTCTACGAGTTCTTCGATCAGTTGGCGGTGAAGTCGGCTGTAATGGCTGCTTTTTAGGTGCTCAACAAGGATTTGTCCGCTTTCAAAATTAAATTTGCGCGCACAGTCCCGTACACGGGTTTCAACGAAATCCCTCTTCTCATCATCGAGCACGACCCCAGCTCGTTCCAGCACAAGCTGTGTGACGAACTGCATTTCCATTGTAGACAGCGTCATATAGCGGAAATATTAAGAGAAAACTGAAGTCGATGCGAGTCTTTGGTTAAGCGCTTTTGCGGTTTCGTGAACTCGACGTTATTTTGGTTTGAAAATAGGCCTCCGCCGTTTTTGTGACGCACACCCTTTTAGTTTTTAAGTTATTGATATTAATGAGTTTTGTCGACTTGTAGTCACTTGGGTTCCGGACCGCGGTTCACCGTGATGCCTTGTGAAAAACCGAGCTGAAGTTGGCTGCTTCGCTGTGACAAGCCTTGGGTTGAACCCGGTAAGACGCTAAAATGTATTCTATCGCGCCGACTAAAGGGGATAAACGGTGACCAGCGTTCCAAATAAAATTGGGCCGAGGTGTCCTCCGGGGGGAAATTGTCCTCGGAATTTTGAGCCACAAGCGTCGAGGTGTCCCACCTGCGGTATGCCTCTGCATCACGATTATCGAGGGCACATTATTGCTCAACGGTACGAAGTGTTGGAACTCATCGGCGCCGGTGGCATGGGGCTGGTTTATAAAGCCCGACATATCGCCATGGACCGCTTTGTCGCCATCAAGGTTTTACCGGAGTCCTCAGCAAACCTTGTTGCTCGCTTTCAGCGTGAGGCACGGTCCATGAGCCAGCTTAATCATCCCAATGTGGTTCAGGTTTACGATTTTGGTTCGATGGCCAATCGAGATCTTTTTTTGGTTATGGAATATCTAGAAGGCTACCCATTATCGCGAGTTCCTACGCCCGAAGTAGAGGCGAAGTGGCTTCTTGAGATTATTCAGCAGGTTTGCGCAGCTTTGACGGTGGCTCATGAAAAGGGAATCGTCCATCGTGATTTAAAGCCTGATAACATTTTCGTCACACCTAAGCCGGGAGCCAAAGACCATGTGAAAGTCTTGGACTTTGGTATCGCGAAGTTGATGGAAGACTCGAATGAGTCGATGGATCTCACCTTAACTCAGGTGGGTCGGCTCTGCGGTACCCCGCACTTTATGGCTCCCGAGCAAATCATTGATGGAGTGGTCGATGGAAGGACGGATATTTATGCGTTGGGAGTTTTGATTTTTCAAACGCTTGCGAAGCGCCGACTCTTCGATGCCGATTCAATGCAGCACGTTTTGAGTAAACATGTCTACGAGGAACCTGAAGGTATTCGTCAAGCCATGCCGGCGCAGTCCTTTAGTCGCGAATTTGAAGCTCTCATCCTGAAGTGTTTGGAGAAAAAGCCTGAGGATCGTTATCGGACCGTGGAATCTTTACACCGAGAGATTGGGAAGTTCTTGAGTGGAGAGTTCTCAATTCGAGACGTTGAGGTGATGAGCAGTGCGGAAGATCTCACCATCGATGTGGATCCAAAAGAAATTGAAGCGCAGTTCAAAAGAAAAATAACGCCAACACCTGGGTCAAGCAACGGCGACATGATGGTCGTTATGCCAACCGACAATGGCCTTGCTCAGCGAAAGGGTAAAGTGCTTTTGGTCGATGATTCTCTCTACTTATCGAACCAGTTAACGGAAATGCTTCACAACGATGGCTTTGAGGTTGTGCTCGGGCGTAATGGCCTGGAGGGTCTTGAGCAATTGGAGCTTAATTCTAATATCTTTATGGTCGTAACGGATATGAATATGCCGGTCATGGACGGCATGGCATTTTTGGAAAAGATACGCCAGCACCCCATTATGAGGGATCTGCCGGTGATGGTCTTGAGCGCTGCAAATGACGAGAAACTTTTTCAGCGCGCAAGTGAGCTGGGTGCCTTTGCTTGGGTTGTCAAACCCGCTGACCCCAAAGCCATTGTTCAAGCCATCAACCAGGTTGCGAAAGAGCGTTTGAATCCCTCTTAACTTTTTATGGAATCACTACGGGACCGAAAGTCGCAGCGGAACTTTCGTTGCCGGCAGAGTCTGTACTGCTTAACCCAAAGCAGTAGGTTCCGGCACTAAGAGAAAGCTCGGCACGCTCAGGATAGCCGGCCGAACGCGGAGCTGCGAGTTCTGATGAGATCTCTTGTGCGTCGGCACTGCTCCATGGGCAGCTGCTCAAACTCATCGAGTAGGCTGAAGCGTTACCAGTTGGGCCTATGTCGGCAGGAGCTGTCCAAGTAGCGAATGCATTACCAGAAGCAAGTTGAGGACGATAAATTTCGAATTCACCGAGAACCGCATAATAAAGACCATCGGTGAGTACATATTCCGTCACAACCATTCGAATGGCTGCAGCAAGAACAGGCTGTGTGAGGTTAACTACCAAAGGCTCTGCCGCATCGCTGTGGCTGTAGTTCTCAAATGAAGCAATTTCTTGCCAAGAGGCACTTAGACCAGACCCACGGTATTCCACGGTAAAGGAGCGAGGAAAGAGGTCGCCTAGGCCTGGAGCGGGCATAAGGCGAACCGAGTCGATATAGCTTTCTTCCGACAAACCTATGCGGATTTGGTTCTCATTTTGAGTTGTCGCAGGCTCCGTTGCCCAGCCGGTGCTATAAGAACCATCCGTTAAATGCTCTTCTCCAAAATCGGGAAGGTGTTGTGAGGACGTTGTGATGGTCCAGGCGGGAACAAGTTCCTGACCTTCTTGTGCCAGTTGTATTCTGAAATCATCGATTTCCAGTGGTGCTATTAAGTCTGGTCCAGTGTCAGTTTGAGCCAGTGCAACATTCGACATGTAGGAAGCGTTGCCCGCCTCGTCAAAGGATTTGATAGCAAAGCGGTAGACCGTACCTGGGCTAAGTCCGTCCACCGACACAGAATAGGTTGAGCCAGAGAGGGTTGGTGATGCGGGAACGAGTGCCGCGGAGTCGAAGTTATTGGAAGTCAGAACACTTTGGCTGTAGCGAATTTCGTAGGAGGCAGCGCCGGCTCCATTGGGTCCATCGTCAAAGCTTTCGCTGAAGGTAAGACCAACCGAAGAACTACTTGTGGGCTCAGCTTGAAGGTCCTGTGTGGCTCCCGGTGGGATTGGCAGAGTTGTTATCTGGGCGATGCTAGAGAGGGCTCCAACATTCCCGGCTTCATCAATAGCGCGCATTGCGAAATAGTAGGTGGACTCTCCTGGGAGAGACTCTACTACGAGTGTTTGGAGAGAGCCGGCACTTAAAGGGGGCGGTGCACCGGTTAGGGCGGCAGCCGTATCTAAACTGGCCTCACTGAAAGAGCTTGTACTGTAAAAGACTTCATATTGAGAAGCGGTACCGGTGGCATCATCATCGCCGGGCGTCATCCAGGTTAATTGAATACCTGCTTCAATCTCTCCAGCATAGAAGGCTTGTATTTCAGCCAATAGAACATAAAAGAGTTCGCTGCCCTCGGGAGTAGAGATGCTTCCTGAGGTGTAGCTCGCAAGCTTTATGTAGCGAGCATTTTGTGGACTGAATCCCCAGACAATCAGGCTGTCATCAATCGTATTAAATCCGGTTTCCGCTGCAACGGTTACCCAATCAGTTCCATTTTCGCTTACCAAGAGGTCGAAGTCAGCGGGAAAGAGGGTTGTGTAAAGACCATCTGGGCGCAGTGCAATTCGGTCAACGGATTGTACCGAACCGAGGTCAAGAGTGAGTGTCTCGGTTGAAGGGCTTGTACTGCCCTCAGATGCCCACGGGCTGGTGGCATTGCCGTCAATGGCATTGTCGGCGGACCAGCCAGGCCCTAAGACTGACGAAGCGACCACGCTTTGTGCGGTGATGACGCCAGTGGCGGACGTAACATTACTGGCGGTTAGATTACTGGGAGCGGCGGGGGCAGTTAAGTCGTCAGTTGTTAGGCTTGCCGTATTCGACATGGAACCTTCTGCCCCGAAATTGTCGACTGCCTTGATGGCGAAGTAGTAAATTGTCGATTCTTCTGGGCAGACAACCGTGAGGGTTTCGCCCTGACCCGGCTCGGCCGGGATAAAGTCATTTGGGAAAGCGATGGATTCGGCGTCGTCAAATGAAGCCTCACTGATAGGCGAGGTACTTCGGCGTAAATCGTAGGATGCGACTGAATCTCCCGTAGAACCATCATCTCCTGGCGCGACCCAGTTTAAAGTAACGCTCACTCCAAACACAGATGCCCAGAGAGTATTGATCCTCGCAGGTGGAATAGCTTGAGTGAAACCTTGTTCTGAATTACCCAGGCCTCCGATATTTCCATCCTCATCTTCCGCTCTAACCATGAAGTAATAGGGAGTCTCGTGCACAAGACCGGCTAAGTTCGCCGTCATGGCTAAGCCGCTGGCGCGTGCAACGGGCGTACTCCCTGTCCATTCTATGGCGTTATCCCAATCCGATTCGGTTTGGATATGGCCGCTGGTATTGTAGCGTATCAAATACCTGTCAGCGGTCCCGGAGTTGCCTTCGTCGCCGGTCGCTGTCCAGCTAAGTTCGATAAGAGTGTTGCCTGAACCACTGCTTGCAACAAGGTCAGTGACAATGCCTGGCGTCACCGTATCGATGGTGGTTGCTTCGAGAACATTTGAAACTGGACCATCGTTGTCGCGCTCATCGCGAGCAAAACCGGCAACATAATAGGTGTTGTTGGCGGTGAGCCCGAGCACAGAAACCACGACGGATTGTCCCGCAGACAGAGGCTGCGTATTGGCAACACGGACATCATCGGCATCACCCAAGGTTTCAGCTGTCATCGAGTTGGCACTCACATAAACAAAATATTCCTGAGCTGTTCCTGTATCGCCATCGTCGCCGGGGGCTGTAAATTCGATCTGGAAACCGTTGGTCGACCGACTCTGTGGCACAAGGCTAATGTTCAGGGCATCCGGTGCAACATCTCGGGTTCTGGCTTGGGTGTAACTAAAGGGTGAGCAATTGGACGCCTCATCACATGCGCGAAGGGCAAAGTAGATCATCGCTTCATCCGTTAGGGATGTGACGGTTCGAGAGGATGCCAAGGGATCGACAATATCGTGAGCCGTGCAGTTTGAAGAAGGTGTTAAGCAGCTTTCACCGGTGGTTGGAACCGTTGAAGAGTAAAGCTCAATCGATGCGATGGTGCCCAAATCGCCATCATCGCCTGGTGGTGTCCAGCTGAGTTGAACAGTGCTGTATCCGGAGCCAGTTATGGCAACCAGATCGCTCACAGGATCAGGTGCGGTAATATCGATGGTGCTGAAGGGAACGGCGGTTACCGTGGATGCACGTCCCATCTCGTCGTAGGAAACAATTGCAAAGTAGTATGTCACACCAGTTTGTAGCCCGGTGATACTGGTTGACTGTTGTGTACCAGGGGTCGCCGGTATGACTGCAAGGCCTGGGTTGTGTGCAGTGGTATGGGCAGGGTCGTTAAACTGTGCTGCCGTAATGATGGGGAATAGGCTGTACCCAAACGCGTAGCTTGCGGCCGCCTGAATTATGCCACCAGATCCCGTATCTTCCGGTGCGCTCCAGGTCATCACAACGGTTGAGATATTGTCGATGGGTGCGAGAGGTTCAGCCACTGTCAGATCGGTAATCGGATTTGGCGGATAACCAGCACTCATGGAATCAACGAATGCATAGTCTGAGCAATTTCCAGCCTCGTCACATGCACGCATGGCTACATAATATTGAAGCTCACCGGTCAGGCCACTCATCGAGAATATCCCGCTATCTAGTGGAGCACTCAGATTCGAGGCCAAGATAATGTGGTTACAGGGTGATACGCATGCACTGATATCCGGTGTGTCTGCCCATTGTGTTGGCGCGGCAAGGATATCGTAATGATGAACCTTTCCAGTCTCAACGATGCTCCCATCATCGGCCGGGGCGGTCCAAGAAAGAAAAAGTGCTCCTGGAACCGATCCTGGCTCAACGCTTAAGTCAGACACTTCATCCGGTGCAATGATATCTGAGGTTGTGAAGTTGACGTTGTTGGAAACAAAGGAAGTCCGGCCCCATTCGTCGTGTACCACCATCGCAAAATAGTAAAAAGTTTCCGACTCCAATCCAGTGACCGTGATGGATTCACTTTCACCAGGGGCCAATGGCTGGATAGGGATGGTTGGGACAAACTGAGTGGTCCGCTCATCGTTGTAGAAATTACTGTCTCCGCCAATGGGTAAT
>JABJBS010000338.1 GCA_018668695.1 Deltaproteobacteria bacterium | reverse complement strand
GTCTATTTTATGTCCTCTTAATCGTAACATTTGGCTTTTCACCTAAAACGACTGACGTAGGCTACATGCCAGTTCAGCCCATCCCCTTCAGTCATGCTTTGCATGCGGGTGAAATGGGTATGGATTGTCGCTATTGCCACCAGACAGTGGAAAAAGCGAAACACGCTGCTGTCCCATCGACCGAAACATGCATGGCATGCCACTCCAAGGTCGCACTCGAAAGCGAAAAACTTAATCCTCTGCGCGAAAGCTGGGCTACCAACCAGCCAGTCGAATGGATTCGCGTTCACGATTTACCCGACTATGTTTACTTCGACCATTCAGCCCACCTACACAAGGGCATTGGTTGCGTAAGCTGTCACGGCCGCATCGATCAAATGGAAGTCGTCTATCAGCACGAACCACTCAGCATGGGCTGGTGTCTAGATTGTCACCGGAACCCGGAACCGAACCTACGTCCGAAGGAGTTCCTGACGGCCATGGATTGGGTATCTGAAGACCCAGGCTTAGGCGCCCGCTTGCGCGAAGCCAACAACGTTAACCCTCGCGAGGATTGCTCGACATGTCACCGTTAAACTCAGCCAAAGAAGAGAAGAAGTACTGGCGGAGCCTGTCTGAACTCTCCGAAACTGAAGAGTTTCAAGAGTTTGTCAGCCGCGAGTTCAAAGATGTAGATGTCGGCCAAAATGGTTCGGTTTCTCGTCGTCGATTCATGCAACTTATGGGTGCATCTCTAACTCTAACCGGCGCCACCGGCTGCTGGGAGAAAGAGAAAATTTTACCTCACACGCGGCGACCTGCCGGCGTGGTTCCGGGTAAAACCAAAGCATTCACAAGTATTGTCGATATGGCCGGAGTAGGCCTTCCATTGAGCGTCACCAGTTTTGATGGCCGCCCTATCAAAGTTGACGGTAACAAGACTCACCCAAGTACAAGTGGTGGCTCAACCGGCTTCGCTCAGGCAAGTATTCTCGATATTTACGATCCAGACCGCCTGAGTAGCGTTGTAAGAAGCAACGGCGGTAGCGCGGGTACTCCTTCCGACTGGAGTGCATTTGAAGAGTGGGCAAAGCCTCACTTCGCAGGGCTGGTAGCTGCTGCGGGTAAAGGCCTAACTATTCTCTCAGAAGCTACCGCTTCACTAAGCGTAGCGGCTCAAAAAGCTCAACTCATGGCAGCAATGCCAGAAGCTCAGTGGGTAGAATACGAAGCCATCTCAGACGACAACGCTCGAGAAGCATCGCGTATGGCATTTGGCGGTGATTACCGCGCGGACCTCGCTCTCACGAAAGCCCACATTATTGTGGACGTCGATTCAGGGCTGCTCTCAGCTCACCCAAATCATGTCCAGCATTCACGCGACTGGAGCTCACAGCGAGATCCTGAAGCGGGTAAAATGAACCGTCTCTACGCAATTGAATCGCGTATGACGAACACAGGCATGGGCGCTGAGCACCGTCTCGGACTTCGACATGAGCAAATTAAATCATTCATGCTTCTTCTTGAAGCAGAGCTTGCCGCGCAAGGTGTCGATACTGGCGCACCTAAGATTAAGGTCGGTAAGTTCTCTCAGGACAAAAAAATTCAAAAATGGGTGAAGGCGCTGAGCAAAGACTTAGTGAAGCATCAAGGCAACTCTGTGGTTGCAGTTGGTAACCAGCATCCGGCAGATGTCATTGCTCTTGGACATCGCTTAAACGTTGCCTTGGGCAATATGGGCAAGTCAGTCACTCTTCGAGAACTACCTGATCAGGGACGCCAAGGCCACGCAGTGGGCTTAAAAGCGGTAACGGACGCAATGAATGCCGGTACCGTGGATACCCTGCTTATCCTCGGTGGTAACCCTTCTTATACTGCTCCGGCAGATGTGGATTTCTCAGGTGCGCTGAGTAAAGTTAAGAACAGTGTCTTTCTGACAGTAACGCCTAATGAAACATCACTTGGATGCGCATGGAGCCTTCCACGCACCCACTATCTCGAAACTTGGAACGAATCGCGTACTTGGGATGGTACCGTAAGCATTGCGCAACCGTTGATTGAGCCACTTTTCAATGGCCGCGCGGTTGCTGAACTACTTTCGCTTCTTCGCAATGATGTTGCATCCAGTCAGGCACTAACCCGCGCCGTATTTAGCGGTCTCGCTAGTCCTGCAGAGCCTGCGGAAGCAGATAAAGCAACTGCTGACGAAACAGAAACACCTGCGGTTGTTGATGTAGAGCTTGCAGCACTTCCAAAAGTAGACGGCGCCGAATGGGCATGGCGAAAAGCTATTCATGATGGATTCATCACGGATACGGCCTACCCTGTTGTTCAGCCAGAATTGCTCAGCTTTGCAGTGAGTGCACCATCAAAGCGTGCAGACCTCACATTTGATGAGCTTAAGAACGGTGAGTTTGAACTTACCTTCTTCGCAGATTCAAAAGTTCATGATGGTCGCTTCGCAAACAATGGATGGCTTCAAGAAGTTCCTGACTTCCTCACCAAGCTTACTTGGGACAACGCAGCTATCCTCAGCCCTGCTACGGCAAAGCGCCTTGGGGTTGAAGATGAAGACCTCATCAAGGTTCGAGCTGAAGGTATTGAACTCGAAATCGCGGCTCTCGTGGTTCCTGGTCAACCTACCGGCTCTATTGCCTTAGCCATTGGTTACGGACGAACAGCAGCCGGCTTTGTTGGCGGATACACCGAGCTTGGTGTCGCTCAGCAAGTTGTTGGCGTAGACGTTCAACCTCTTCGCTCCATGGCAACTCTGCACCAGCGCGATGATTTGGTCATTGAGAATACGGGTAAGAAATTTAAGCTGGCCTGCACTCAAGAGCACCACAACATCGATCAAACGGCGCTGGAAGAACGTGAAAAGCGCGCACTCACCTTGGTCCGAGAATCAACTCTCGAAGAATACAAAGGCGATCCAAAGCGTTTTAAGAAGATGGACCACTATGAGCCGTCCCAACTACTCTCGCTCTTTGACGAGCATGAGTACAAAGACATCAAGTGGGGAATGTCCATCGACTTAACCAACTGTAATGGCTGTAATGCATGCGTTGTCGCATGTAACGCAGAAAACATTGTCCCAGTTGTTGGAAAAGACCAAGTTCTACGGGGCCGAGAAATGCATTGGCTGCGTATCGATAGATACTTTGCGGGTGACCCTGAAGATCCTCAGGTTCTTTCGCAGCCTATCGGTTGTGTACAGTGTCAAAATGCTCCGTGTGAGCAGGTTTGCCCTGTTGCCGCAACGGTACACAGTGAAGAAGGCTTGAACGACATGGTTTATAACCGTTGTATCGGTACTCGATACTGCGCGAACAACTGTCCATTCAAGGTACGTCGCTTCAACTACCACAACTACCATGAAGAACT
>JABJBS010000337.1 GCA_018668695.1 Deltaproteobacteria bacterium | reverse complement strand
TGAAAATCCGTAGAAGCCTTCAAAGCTAGAGGCATCTTCAGCAAAAACCAGGCTTGATGCGTTCGTGCCCGCTACATAAATACTGGATAGATTTGCGTACTTGCTGGCACCCGCAGACATCTTAGAAGGAACAACATCCAGTTCTAAGCCGCCGGCAAATTCCACAGTGTAAGTGGCATCGTTGTCGGAAGCTGTTGGCAGCGTCGTCGGTACATCGGTGTAATGCAAAGTGAAGGCATCGCCAAAATCAACGTGGGCCGTATCGCTTTCGAGATTCACGTGGGGGTACATCGGAGCCATGGAGTCTGTTGCATGAAAGATACGCATCGCGCCGCGGCTGATGCATGTGTTTGTGCCAATCAGTTCTACTTCAAAGCGGCCTGAAGAATCCGTGCTTTCAGGTCGCAGGCAAAGAAACTCTCCGGTAGGTGCTACTTCGATGCAGATTTGTGCTTTAGCACAGCCAACTGGGCAACCGGTTTCATCGGTTACGAGGCCAGTGAGGTAGCGTACTGTTTTGCCGCCCGCATCGCTGCAGGTGCTATCGAGTGCCGTGCTGATATCCGACTCATCAACGCCGCCATCGTCGCAATCTGTTACGGGAGCACATTCACCGTTGTTACCACCTGTGGTGCCGCCGCCAGTTTCATCTTGCACATCGCAAAGGCTACCACTGAATCCGTCTGGGCAATCACAGCTGGCACCACCATCGTCTGTAAGACTGCAAGTACCACCATTTTGGCATGGGTTGTCGGAGCAAAGGTCCGCGGTGTCGTCGCCGCCGCCGCATGCAGCCAATGCCATCGAAACGAAAAATACGAAAAACAGGTTCTTATTCATGGAAGATTTACCCCTTCAAGGTGGTTTGCTCTTAGACGACTCATGCCATCAAAAAATTGCTGGAAGATGACGTATCACGACCCGGGCCAGGGCGTTAAGATTTTAGAACATGAAAATCGGTCTATTTTGCGCAATTGGTCAAGGGTAAAAGCCCTCTTTTTGACGCATCGCCCCAAAGTTCAATCAGGGCTCGAGGTAATTGAGCGCCCGCTGAGCGGTCTCTCGTACTTCCAAATCGACGTGCTGGTTGAGTCTTTCCAGTAAAATTCGGCGACGATCGCTTCGATTCCCGTCAACTTCGCCACTTAATTGAGAAAGTAAGTCTAAAACAAAGCCACTTGGGGCATTTTTAAGTTCTTTTTCCGGTGTAAACTGAAAGAGTTCAAAGCGTGCCCACTCTACTGTTTCGAGGTTTCGGCTTTTAAGTAGAAACCGAACCAAAGGCTCACAAAGATGAGTACGTGAGTTACATTCCGCTTGAACATAGTCAAAAGCCACTTGTTGCAGGATAGGACTTGGATCGTGAACCATAATCCAAACGGCGGAGATTTGATAAGGGTTGTCTCGGCTCAACAAAAACTCGGCCGCAAAAGCTCGAGCCGCAGCCGAAGGATCGGTGAGCTTATACAAAAGATTTTCAGCTTGGTCGTGGGTTAAGCTCTCTGGTCTCTCCAGAGAAATCTTGGCGAGCATATCTTCATCGGGTGAAGCATAGCTGGGCATAGCCCACATCAGTGCCATGCAAATCCATCCCCCAAAAAAAGATCTGTACTTCAAACTCAAACATCTCCCAGCAGTTGGCTTGCAATGTCTGACCGAATCATATCACCGGTTCGATACAATGCGGTAGTAAACTGCGCATCCCGATAAAAACGTTCCACTGGAAATTCTTCGGTATAGCCATAACCGCCATGGAGCTGCAGAGCGTGATCGGCGGCTTTGAAGGCAGAATCTGCGGCAAATACGCGTGCCATACCCACTTCTCGAGATTTACGCGAAAGTGCCGCTCGTAAGACGAGAAGCCTTGCGCCATCGTTTTCCGTGACCATATCCGCAAGCTTAAACTGATTGGCTTGAAACATCGCGATCGGTTTACCAAATTGCTTACGCTCCATGCCGTACCGGGCACCCGCATCCAAGGAAGCCGCACCCAGACCAACTGCCAAAGCAGCCATACCTAAATCAAGATGAACCTGGGCAAGCTTTAACTGAGCCGCATCGAACCAGGCTGATTTTGGAATCGTAACATTGGTAAATTCCGCATTGGCAAAGCCCGTAGAGCGAAGACCTAGCCCATGAGTTTGGGCTTGGAGTGAAAGGCCCTTTGCATCACCAGAAACCAAGGCCATACCCTCTTCTTCACCACGCTTTGCGCGGACCAAGATCCACTTCGCGTGCTCTGAATTGGCGACCGCTTCTTTCACGCCATTGAGGACCAACGCATCTGCATCTTCACGAATATCAATTGGGGTCGCCCGGGCATCTACCCACGCAAGACTGGCAAACACCTCCCCTGCGGCGAGGTCTTGAACCAGAGCGGCGTGCTCATCACCGGCCTGGGCAAGCACTGCTGCACCGACCGAATGGACGACCAGCGAGAGGGCCAAGCCAGCGTCTCCCGTTGCGAGTGCTTCCACAGCCTGGACCCACTCCACCGAGCCAAAACCTGCGCCGCCCGCTGCTTCGGGCAATTCCAGTCCCAACAAGCCCAGGTCTCGGAGCCCATGTAAGGCGTCCATGGGAGTTTTTGCAGCCTGGCTCCAAGCCGTGGCATTCGGGGCAACCGCATCGGCTACAAACCGCGAGAGGGTGTCCGCAAGCATTTCTTGGTCTTCAGTGGGCTCAAACAGCATAACGTTCTCTTTCGATGGGGATCTCACTCTGACGCCAATACCCCAAAGCCATGGATTCGGCAATGGTGGCTTAAAAGTTGAACATCACTGAAATCTTACGACTTTTTTGCGTGTTCGACTGAGTTGTACTACGTGTTTCTTAAGGATTACGGGACTCAGGCGATTGTAGATAGATGGATAAGTTAAAGTGGGAAAATGCCAAGGTGGCGGTTGAAGAGATCACAGAGGTGCTCAAGACCCAGCCCCCTGAAATTTGTTACCCGTTGGTTCAGGTTGCACTCGAGCATTACCCTGAGATTGCCGAGCTTCACAGTATCGCCGGTGTCTGCTTCCTCCTTCAAAAAGAGCTCGAGACCGCTCTGGGTTATTTTGCTCATGCAGCAAAACTTGCCCCTAAAGAATTACGTTACCTCGTCAACCATGCGGAGCTACTTTCTCAATTAGACCGTAAAGATGAAGCCATCAAAATCTTCCAAGACGTTCTCAATCTCGACCCTCGATATGAGAGTGCCTACATTGGGCTTGGGAATATCCACCAAGAAGAGGGCAAGATGTCACTGGCGGCCGCAGAGTTCGCTCGGGCGGTACGTTTTAACCCACACTCCGTAGCAGCTCGTAATAACTACGCCGTAGCACTCGTCAAGCTGGGAAATTACGTAGATGCACTCGATGAAACTATACGTATTCTCAAAGTACAACCAGATCACAACACGTCATACAGGCGCCTGGCCAAACTCTTGGCTCATTTACACCGATTCGATGAGATCATCACCCATCTGGTAGAAGCTCTAAAGCTCTTTCCAGAGGACGCGTTTTTAATCCATGAATTAGGCAAAGCTTACGACCATACCAAAGAGCCCGAACTGGCCTTAAAGTACCTCGAAAAGGCTCATCGTATTTTACCCGAGCACCGCCATATCGCTTTAAACCTTAGTAAAGTCCTCCACGATACTGGCCGCATCGAAGAGGCCATCGATAAGCTCACTGATATTGCGCATGCCAATCTGGGAGACCACGGTATCTGGTCTAACCTGCTGATGCTCCATCAATACACCGACAAGATCTCACGCGAAGAGCGTTTTGAACTTCATCGAACATGGGCCCATCACCTCGAAGCACTGACTGAACCCTTGCTGCAGGGCCCGCTCCAAGAATCTGACAGGGAGCGCCCACTCCGCATTGGGCTCGTTTCTGCAGATCTTTGCCAACACCCTGTGGGTTATTTTTTGCTTCCATTGATTGAAAATCTTCCACCAGACTTAACCGTATACGGTTACCATAATTCGCCCCAGTCTGATGAGGTGACCCAAACGCTTAAAGAAGCTTGTGCTGGATGGCACGACATTAGAGATCAATCAGACACAGAGGTTGCCACTCAGATCCAGAAAGACAAAATTGATATCCTTCTAGACTTATCAGGGCACACGTCGGGGAATCGGTTAACGCTCTTTGCGCGTAAGCCCGCTCCACTGCAAGCCACGGGGCTCGGTTATGTGGATACGACCGGCTTATCTCGAATGGATTACATCATCAGTGATCAGTATCAATCACCAGCAGATGAGGACCATTTGTATACTGAAAAAGTGTGGAGGATGCCTGGCGACTACATCGTTTATTCTCCGCCGGTACACGCGCCTGAGGTCTCTGAATTACCAGCTCTAAGCAACGGATTCATCACTTTTGGTTCTTGCAATAAACCTGCAAAGATTGGCGATGCGACCATAGCGCTTTGGTCCAAAACGCTGAGCGCTCTTCCAGACTCAAGGCTGGTCTTACGAAATGTTGGTCTGGACCAAGAAAATATCCAGAAGCATTTGGTGGAACAATTTCGATGTTATGGCATTGAAAAAAGTCGAATCACCTTTTTAGGGCGAGCCTACCACTTCGATTTGCTCGACACCTACAATCAAATAGATATTGGTCTTGACCCCACACCCTACTCAGGCGGGTTAACCACCCTCGAGGCACTTTGGATGGGGGTTCCTGTTATCACCCAAGGTGGAATCAATTTCGCAAGCCGGCACAGCATCACCCATCTCAACAATGCAGGGCTATCTAACTGGGTCACGAAAAACGACGATACGTTTATAGAACAGGCATTCTACTGGTCGACCCACCTAGAAGAGCTTCAAGAATTACGACAAAACCTGAGAGAGCAGTTACGCCTTTCCAAAGCATGCGACGGTCAAGCTTACGCACAAAATTTCACTCAATTTGCTCGCACAATATGGAAGCAATATGTGGACGAAAATCTTCGCTAATGGATTACCTTGACCGAAACTTAAGTGCGCTCAGCCACCTCTACCCTGACTTCCTGGCACGACTCTGCGAAGCATTCAGCGACAAACACCTGCTCAAGCAAGCCGAGGGACAAGTCAGTTACGTTCACGGACTTTCAAGTTATTCACTTAACCTTTCCTCGGGCTCTATCTTTGTTCTTAGAGAAGCTGTCCCCGCCGCGGCTGAAGTTTTACTTGCCGGTGTTGGACTTGGTGAACACCTCTTAACGCTTATTCAAGATAGCTCTGACGAAATCATCTGGCACGTCTGGGATGATGACCCTGCTTTGTGGCGAGAGGCGCTCAGTCGCTACGACCTTCGAGTGGCTATCTTCAGTGGTAAACTCAAACCTTACCTAGGAATCGACCTTGTCACTCACCGTGAGCAACTCTCCACCCTACCCATTGTTGGGCACCCCATTCTCGAACATTTTTATCGACTGCAGCTCGACTTTTTAAAATCTGATCCCCGAGACAAAAAATGCCTCCTCTGCGAAGGGGAACTTTTTGTGGAAGATATTGCTCAAACTCTACGGCACCAAGGTTATGCCATCTATCCCTGGGCAACGAATCGGCTTAGTCTAGATGAAGTCAAACGATGCCTTGAAATTTACCAACCCGATCTCGTGATGGCGGTGAATTTTCGCAAGGGACTCGGAGAAGTCAGCAAGCTTACCAACGCACCGGTGGTCTGCTGGGAGATTGACCCTGCGGTAGACACGCCTCCAGAAGCCCCAGAGCACTGCAACGGCCTCCACATTTTTACTTATCGGCGCCCCCACGTTGAGGATTACAAATCTTCGGGCTATCCCAATGTGCGTTTTCTACCCCTCGCCACCAACCCTGCGACACGCCACCCGCTACGAGAAGCACCCGACACACCTTCACCCTATCGAACTTCCGTAAGTTTTGTGGGGGCGAGCATGCTTGAACAAGGCCGAATGCTTCTCCAAGAATTCGTCAACATGTACCCAAGCTTCCTCAAACCAGAGGCGACCCCGCGACATGCAGATGAAATCCTCGGCATCTTAACAACTGTCATCAAGAAGCAACGAGAAGACCTATCTACCTACTCACTCGATCACACACTTTGGGAGGCTCTACCAGAGCTCAAAAGGCCAGCTCCTGGAACCGTAGACCCAGAGAAACTCGTTTCCGAAATCTGTGCTGCTCACAAACGCATGGACTGGCTTGAAAGCCTCGCTCCACAAGAAATTGCAGTTTGGGGAGACACTGGCTGGCAAGAGAGCACTGAGCTTAATTACCGAGGCACCGCAGGACACTCTCAAGAACTCACTCTGATTTACAGCAACAGCCTCATTAACATAGATATTGGAAGACTGTATCAAAATGACATTATGACCATGCGGCTATTCGACGTGATGGCATGCCAGGGTTTCTTACTCACTGAGTACAACGACGAGATTGTTAAATGGTTTGAGCCAGGAGTTCACCTCGATGTTTACCGCACACCCGAGGAGCTGGCCGAAAAGATTCAGTACTATCTCCAACACCCCGACAAGGCTCATTCAATAGGGCAGGCTGCCCGAGAAAAAATCCTGGAGAACCATACCTTCTCAAAAAGATTCGAAGAGATTTTTATGAATCTAGGTTCCGACTAGCTTATTCAGCGCTTGCATGACATCCATGATCACGGGCTTCCACTCACCACGTTCACGTTGACGAAAAAGGCGCATGGACGGATACCAACTGCAAGCCCCACCCTTCGTGCCCCATCTCCAATCAACCACAGTGGACAAAACCACCCAGACCTCACACCCTAAAGCGCCCGCAAGGTGGGCTACTGCTGTATCTGAGGTAATCAAAAGGTCGAGCTCGCTGAGACAATAAGCCGTTTCTACAAAGGCATCATCTCCAGTATCTAGAAGGTGGCCCAGCACCGTCACGGCTTCATCCGGTAACTCTTGAAGCTGCTCTTCTCCAAAACCTTTCTGAATACTAACCAGGTTAATATCTTGACGCTCCCAGACCGGCTTAAAATGACTCAATGCGAGTGAGCGAAAATTATCGTGCGGAAAATCCGGGGAACCCTGAAAGTTAAGACCAACTTTCAGCTTGTCACCCTTTGGTAATAAATCTCGCCAAGGCCCGGCGCGGGAACCCTCAGGAAGTACCAACCAGCTTTCGTTGGCCGGCACATCATCCGATTCCAAGTTTAGCTGGTCCGGGCAACTCATTAACCACTCGTAAAAATCAACATCGACCCCGTGCTGTGCCTCATCGGTCACCTGATCCACATGCGGTGCAGCCTTTATCAAGCGGTGAAGACGAGGGTGGCACTGCACTGTAATCTCGGCTCCAAGTTGTTTGAGCCTTACCGTACAAGCAAGCATCTGGAATAGATCTCCAAATCCTTGTTCACTGATTATAAGAATCTTTTTACCGTGAAGCTCTTCTCCTCGCCAACGAGGAACACCCTCGGGGACAGGGGGCTTGTCCATCTGCTTTAAATCGAAACGGCTCTCGTAATATCCAAAACCTCTCCGCCAACGGCCACTTGCCAAATAGGCAAGCGCTGCATTCCATTTCACTTCAGCATCGTCAGGAAACTCTCGAACAAGTGTCTCATAGTGGGATAAAGACTGTTCGTGTTCGCCCATGTCACGCAGCAGGTTAGCCAGATTGAACTTTGTAGAAGCATCCTGTGGCTGAATCATCAATGCTGTTCGAAAGGATGCGATGGCCTCGGTCCATTGACCTTGAGCCACTCTCGCATCCGCTAGATTGTTATGAACCGGAGCAAGATCTGACCGCAAACGAATACTTTGTGTGTACGCCTCTATGGCACCGCCGATGTCGCCATCTCTGCGTTTAGCAATACCGAGATTGTTAAGAACTTCCGGGTCATCACCACTTAGGCTTAGAGTCTTTTCCAGAGCTTCGATACTTACTTTAAAATCCCCGAGCTGCAGGGCGCATAACCCTCGAATCTGCCAAGTCATCGCGTCATCAGCTGAACCTTGGAGACTTCGCCCACAATGCTCGAGAGCCGTTTGGTAGTCTCCTTTTTGAAAGGATTCCATAGCCAACTGGCGCGATTGATCACTTTGAGACATCTCAATTCCTCTAAAAGATAAAGGGCGAAGCTTTGACGATGATCGTCAAGAACCCGCCAACACTTCATCCGGATTGCCAGAGCGCTTCTCACTGATATCATCGCGGCATCCTTAACCATTTGCAATAATTGAACCTTTTCGCACCCATAATTCTCATTAGAATTACGTCTGGGCTGGCATGGATCATGCTTTCCATTAGTTTGGAGGTGGACGGCGTGGCACATGACAAATTTGATTCACTCGCATCGCTCTATGAGAGCAGCGAAGATTTTTCGGCTTCAAACGATGAAGATCAGCTCTGGTATCTCGACCACAGAGGGTACCAAGATCAGCAGATTCACCAAATCATGAGTGCCGCGGGAAACTTTTATCAGGCGGGGAATTTCCCTCTGGCGGAGACCATGTACCGCCAGGCTCTGGAGATTAACCCCAGCAACGCTCGAATTCTTTGTATGCTTGGCAAAGTGCTCAAAGCTATGGAAGTCTTCGATGAAGCTCTAAAAATGCTACAGGCCGCGCTTCTCCAAAATAGCCAGAGCGCTCTGATTCACGCAGAACTTGGCGATATCTACCGCCTCATGCACCGCCCTCACGAGGCCATGGCCCATTTGATAACCGGGTTAGAGCTGGCCCCTGACTCTTCATTTATCCACCAAACCATGGGTCGTTTTTTTGCAAGTCACCACCAACTTGAACGAGCAGCCAGTCACTACCGCACGAGCCTAACCAGCGATCCTGCGAACCAAGAAGCTATGATCGAAGTGGCTGAGGTATACGAGAAGCTTGGCCGCCATGGTCATGCTCTTCGGCAGTACAAACGAGCTCTTGAGATGTCTCCGGACGATCCAGACGTACACTCCAGACTGATTCGGCTCTATTGCAAAATGCCTGATGCGCCGCCGAAGGCGCTCAGTGACGCAACGATGCGCTGGGCTCAAAGCCAGCGTTCAACATCCGCCTCGATCACGCGACTTTACCCCAACAGCCGGTTGCCCGGACGCCAACTTAAGGTGGGCTATCTGTGCTCTCCCGAGGAGCGGCCAACCCGTCGTTTTTCAATCGAAAGTATGTTGTCTCATCATGAGCCTGGCGAAGTGGAGGTTTACTATTACGGAGAGCAGCCACTTGAGTTCGACCCATTTTTTGAAACACGACAAACCGCTCAAAAAAGCAATCTCGTGATTGCTCAAATGGTGGTCACAGATCAAATTGATATTCTCGTAGATCTCTCAGGGCATGGCCCATCATCACATATGGGCATCTTCGCGTTTCAACCAGCTCCGCTTCAGCTTAGCTTCGGTGGCCTCTCAGGAACCACCGGTCTTGCCACCGTAGACTATGTTATTACCGACCGCTTCAGACACCCTGTAAGCGAGCAACCCCAGGGCCCCGAAGAACTCGTACGCATGCCTCATGGTAATTGGTTTTACTCTCCTCAACACTGGAGCCCGGAGGTGAGTGCATTGCCTGCATTGGAGCAAGAGCAAATCACCTACGGATACTGCGGCGAACTCTCGCGCTTAAGTGAAAACAGCCTAAAGGCTTGGACGCGAATCGTTTGCGGAACCCCTGGTGCTCGGCTCATGATTCAAGCTCCTGGCCTAGAGGAAGTTCCAACAAAAGCGAGGCTTCTTTCGACGTTTTCCAAAATGGGACTGCCTGAAAACCGGGTAGAGCTGGTGGGCACTTTGCCACACCTCGACATGCTCAATCTCTACTCGAAAATCGACATAGGCCTAGACCCATTCCCTAACTCTGATGATCTCTTTACGGCTGAAGCCATGTGGCATGGGGTTCCTGTTGTCTTGCTTCATGGAGAAACCTTTTCGAGTCGCGTCTCGGTTGTTTATCCCACCACCGCGGGTCTCAAACGACTCGTCACCACTGACTCTGAATCCTATGTTCAGGCCGCTTTTAGACTCTCCGAGGATTTGGAAGAATTGGCAAAGTTAAGAATGTCTCTTCGAGGCAACCTACGCCAACGCCCCACATTCCAGGCCTCATGGTTTGTTCAAAATTTAGAAACAGCCTACCGGCACCTCTGGAAACAATGGTGCTCAAAGGTGGCACCTGTGAGCCGACATCTCGCCTACAAGACTTTTCACTGATGTCTCTTTCGACTCTCCCGTTTTTGATCTTGTCTGAGGCTTTGGGCTAGGCTCTGCCATGCAACCAGATGCTTATATCTTGGCTGGCGGAAAGAGTCTTAGGTTTGGTGAAGGCGATAAAGCCTTGGCCATGCTCGATGGGCAAACTCTGTTAGAACGAACAGCCGGGCTGATAAGGCCTCAATGCCGCAGTATTACGTACGTTGCCGAGAGCCTTAGCCGATACAAAGGCTTTAGCGATTCGGTCATCGCAGACCGTTTGCCTGCTCTGGGTCCTTTAGGCGGGATCGACGCCGCATTAAGGCATCAAGGAAACGAACCATGGGCTTTTATCTGTCCTTGTGATCTAGGTTATGTGGGGCCTGCATGGCTCCAAAGCTTGACTCAACATGCAACACCCGAGAGTGATGCTGTGGTTTTTCGCGGAGAGCGCTTTGAGCCTCTTTTTACGCTCTATCACCGCCGAATACTGCCTCTGGTTGAAGAACATATTCACGAGCAAAAGTTAGCGCCGCACCATCTTTTCCCGAAAATCAATAGCGTTATTTTACCACTGCCCCCCAACTGGCCAACTGAGCCTTCATTTAATACCCGAGAAAGCCTTGAAGCGTTTAAAGATAAGGCCTAGGGCTAATCTCACATGAATAAAAAGCAACGCATCACGCCAATCACCCGCGTCCTTAACGAAAAAGCCGAAGCCACTGCCGATGAAGTAGTCGTCGAAGCACCGTTGTCTATGAGTCTTCGTTTGCGTCATGGTGAAGAGCTTGAAACCAAAAGCATCGCGGTTACCATGCGGACACCTGGAGACGACAAGTTTTTATGTGCTGGCTTTTTACTCACAGAGGGCATCATCACGACGGGCCTGGCGATCGAAGAGATCACAACCGAAGAGCTGGGCAATGATGTTTCAAGAGCGCAAGTTCGGATCGCCGCCGGCTATAAGCTCGACCCTAAAAAGCTGGAGCGCAACATTTACACAAACTCAAGTTGCGGGATGTGCAGTAGGTCGACACTTGAAAGTATTGAAGTCCATGCACCAAGCCTGGAGAATCAAGAAGGCCCGCGGCTCCAGTACAATCAGCTTTTTGACTTTCCAAAGAAGCTGGCCGCAGCGCAGCTTAGTTTTAATCGAACCGGCGCAATGCATGCCGCAGCCTTGTTCAACACGGCCGGGGATTGCATTGACGTACAAGAAGATGTGGGTCGTCATAACGCTCTAGACAAAATCATTGGCAAGGCGTTGCTTCATGACGATCTGCCACTTCGTGATCTCACCCTGCTACTGAGCGGCCGGGCCGGTTTTGAATTGCTGCAAAAGGCTCATGTGGCTGGACTCTCGATGGTCGTAGCTTTAGGCGCTCCGACCAGCCTCTCAATTGCATTGGCGCACCGAGCCGGGATCACGTTGGTTGGCTTTCTTAAAGATGGCCGGTTTAATATTTACACCCACCCCCAGAGAATCGTCACCCCGTCAGAGGACAGCTTATGAAACTGCGCATCCGCTCCAACAGCATTCGCTTAAGATTAGAGAAAAAGGAAGTCGCCGCATTGGCACAAACTAAACGTGTACAGGAAACAACACGCTTGGGTCCTGCCACAACCGACGTTCTCATCTATGCCCTGGCCACGCACCGCGGCACCGATGAGGTTCGCGTTCAGTGGGGGAACGGTTCCCTTGAGCTAAGTATTCAAGAAGCACTTGCCACTGAGCTCAACGAGACCGATCGGGTCTCTATTGAGACAACTTTGGACTTCTCAGGCGAAACTCTAAAAGTGTTGATTGAGAAGGATTTTAAGTGTCTGACGATCCGCACAGGGGAAGACGAGCGCGATAACTACGAAAACCCCCAAGAAATGCATGAATATCACCCAAAATGATTGATTTTTGCAGTTAATACCTTGAAAAGAAGTGCCCAGATCGCACATTGTGCTTCTAGGGAAGCGGCGGGATTACGCGGCAAATCAGTAACAAAATCGCTCTTTTGTAGGGAGCGCCCGGGGTAATTGGTCGGTCCACTTATCCACCACCGATGAGTTAAACAAGCTCAGGAGAACTTCATGACACAGGCTGTTGCAATGGAAACCAGCAAAAAATTTCTCAGTACCGGCGAGGTACTATTTTCAGACTACCCTTTCAAAGTAAAAGACCTTTCCGAAGCGACTGTTGCATTTGGCCGCAAGGAAATCGAATTGGCAGAATACGAAATGCCTGGTCTTATGGCGCTTCGCGAAGAGTATGCTGGAAAGAATCCACTTAAAGGCGCGCGGATCATGGGCTCATTGCACATGACCATTCAAACCGCTGTTTTGATGGAAACACTGGTTGAACTCGGCGCAGACGTTCGCTGGGTTTCTTGTAACATCTTCTCAACTCAGGACCATGCTGCTGCTGCTGTTGCAATTGGCCCTAACGGAACGATCGACAAACCAGCAGGTATTCCAATTTACGCTTGGAAAGGCGAAACACTGGAAGAATACTGGTGGTGTACCCTTCAGGCACTTCGGTTCCCTGACGGCGGCGTGCCCAACCTCATCCTCGATGACGGCGGCGATGCTACATTGCTTGTTCACAAAGGCTTTCAGTTTAACAACGAAGGTAAAGTGCCAAGCCCTGAGAGCACCGACAACAAGGAAGAGCAGGTTATCTTGCATCTTCTCAACGAACTTCAAGCCATCGACGGTGCCTTCTGGAAGCCATTCGCTGAATCTATCCGCGGTGTTTCTGAAGAAACCACAACGGGTGTTCACCGCCTCTACGAAATGCAGAAAGATGGAACCCTCCTCTTTCCAGCGATTAACGTGAACGACTCTGTAACTAAGAGCAAGTTTGACAACGTTTACGGATGCCGTCACTCACTTGTGGACGCTATCATGCGTGCTACCGATGTACTTATCTCTGGTAAGCGTTCATTGGTTTGCGGCTACGGAGACGTAGGCAAAGGCAGTGCAGCTTCTTTGAATGCTCAGGCAGCAAAAGTTTCAGTTACTGAAATTGATCCTATCTGCGCACTTCAGGCTTGTATGGACGGTATCGACGTCATCACTATGGAAGACGCAATCGAAAAAGGTTTTGATATCTACTGCACGGCAACGGGCAACAAAGACATCATCACTGCCGACCACATGATGCGCATGAAAGACAAAGCCATCGTTTGCAACATCGGTCACTTCGACAACGAAATCGATATGGCAGGTCTTGAAGCCATGGCTGAAAAAGGCGACGTCGAAAAGATTGAGATTAAGCCTCAGGTTCATGAGTGGAAGTTCAAAGCAACGGGCAAGAGCATCATCGTTCTCGCCGAAGGCCGTTTGGTAAACCTCGGTTGTGCAACCGGTCACCCAAGCTTTGTAATGAGTAACTCATTTACAAACCAAGTGATTGCACAAATTGAGCTTCACGAGCGCGCTGAAGATTACGGCAAGAGCGTTATTACGCTTCCAAAACACTTGGACGAAAAAGTAGCTCGTCTCCACCTTGAAAAGTTTGGTGTTAACCTCACCGAGCTCTCCAAGGAGCAGGCAGATTACATCGGCGTTGAAGTAACTGGGCCATACAAGCCTGGTCACTACCGTTACTAAGCGGTAGCGCTTCCAAGCGTTTGAACTATAGCAAAAAGAAAACGGGGTCTTAGGATCCCGTTTTTTTTATCCCCACGAAAAAAAACCGTCGATTCATAGCTCAAGCGAATTCTATCCCCTACACTTACGGGGTATGAACGTTATATCCGTAGCCATTCCAGTTTTCTTTGTGATGATTGCCATCGAATGGTTTATCTCTCACAAACGCGGACTCGGACTATTCAAGCTCAGTGACACTCTCTCGAATTTATTCTGCGGTGCGGGCTCTCAAATCATCGGTGCAATTTCAGCGATAACGACCCTCGCTCTCTATGTTTGGACTTTCGAAAATATCACACCGTTTAAGTGGTCCACCAATGCACTCTGGGAATGGGTGGTTTGTGTTCTATTGGTAGACCTTGGTTACTATTGGTTTCACCGCGCCTCTCACCGGGTTCAAATATTTTGGGCGTGCCATATCGTTCATCACCAAAGCGAGGAGTACAATCTCTCCGTCGCTTTACGACAAAGCTGGTTCGGCGGTTTTATTGGTTGGGTTTTCTACATTCCTTTGGTCTTGATCGGTTTTACGCCCGTGATGGTTCTCTCTGCCAAGCTCATCAATCTTCTTTACCAGTTTTGGGTACATACTCGGCTCGTTAAAACAGTGGGAGTGTTGGAGCTCTTTCTCGTCACCCCGTCCAATCACCGCGTCCACCATGGTTGCGACGAGCGGTCCCTGGATACAAACTACGGTGGAATCTTCATTGTCTGGGATCGAATGTTTGGAACGTTTACCGCGGAAGAAACCGAGCCTCCCTACGGCACGGTAAAACCTCTCGCAAGCTTCGACCCCTTACGCGCCAATTTAGACGGGTGGCTGACCATTGGGAAGCTCTTTAACAAAGCTTCAAATATCCAAGAGAAGCTCTATGCTTTCTTCGCCCCACCCGAATGGTACCCCAAAGCGAGTACGGGTTATGAGGGTTTACTGGAAGGCGTCTCAGAGCGCGAAAAATACTCAAGCAGCACTACCCTTCAACAAATGCTCTACGTATTGGTTCACTTCAGTTCAGCCTCACTGGCCCTGACTGCATGGCTCAACTGGAAAGATCCCGAGCTACTCGTCTTCAAAACGCTTGCAGGTTCTATCTTCATTTTTGGCTTTACGGCCTGGGGAAGTTGGTTGTCTAACCGGCCCAGCTGGAAGCTCTGGGAGCTGTTTCGACTCGCGGCAATGACGGGATTCTTAGGGTGGGCCCTGGGACCTGCTTACGGACTCTCTATAGGGCTACTGGATTTAGCTTGGTTTGTAATCGTAATCCGAGCTCAGCCTGAAGTCGGCTCAGTCGGTACGAGCAAGTAAGAAGTAGTTTGGAGTCTTCTGGCCGTGCTTGTAAGCACAACCAATGGTGACGTGATTGGAAACCTTTCTTAGGTAATCAATCATCTTGCTGTAAACCAGCTGCTGGATTCCATCTTCGTTACGCTTAATCTTTGGCCATCCCCGAGCAAGCCTCGATTCAACGGGAGGCACTTTATAATAATTCACACCGACCTCACCGCGTGGCTCAAAATATTCAGCAACGAAATAACCAGGTCCAATCAAGTGCCGTGTGAGGCCTTCATTGTAACCGTAAAGAACCGAATCATCCTCGGTGGGCCTAATAAAGCGTTTTTGAAAGTGAGTGAAAAGCGGTAATGAATTCTTGCCCTCGTGCACCACTTCCGTATCGCGCGGAATGTGGTCCGGGACAATATCCGTTAAGCGGCTGACTCGGCCGATGGATGCTTCCCATAAACGAGCCTGCTGTCGCCCTGTCATGGCGTGGACGGCTCCAACGCGTTCAACGTGGGTCATCGCATCGAGTTCACGTCCCAAAAGCTCTATGTCGATTTGGCGTGGTTTCAATAAAGCCTGAGTGATTCGTTGTGCTTGATTCATAGAAATCTACCTACAGCGATTACTCCCCCGTTGTCTACGTCGAGGGCAACTGCTAACACCAATTTACAAATCTGATGCACGCGCCAAAAATTAGACGTAGCGAGGAATGCTCATGACTATAAAAGCCTGTCTTTTTGACCTTGATGGCACTCTTGTCGACTCAATGGAGCTTATAGTGGCATCATTTCGTGAGACCGCTTTACATTTTTTAGGTAAATCACCACCCGACTCCGAGCTAATCGCTGGGATCGGAACGCCCCTTAAAGAGCAATTAAGTACGTTTAGCAGTGACCCCGTAGAGTGTGATGCAATGCGGGAGTACTTCGCCGCCTACTATATCAAGAATCACAATGCTCACGTGAAGCTATTTGCAGGCGTCGATACCGCCTTGGCTACGCTCAAAGCATCGGGGCAAAAAATGGGCATCGTCACCAGTAAAAACGATGTTGGGGCAATGCGGGCACTTAAGCATTGCAAAATCGAATCCTACTTTGACACAATCATGACCATCGACAGCACAGACATTCATAAACCAAACCCCGAACCCGTTTTTAAAGCTTTGGGAAATCTCGGAGTTAAAGCCAGCGAGGCCGTTTTTGTTGGCGACTCAACCCATGATCTTAAAGCGGGCCGAGCAGCATCGTGTTTCACTGTGGCTGTTAGCTGGACAGTTTTTGATAAAGACAAGCTAAATGCCTGCAATCCAGATCTGTGGATACAAACCACCGCAGAGATCGCCAATCTGAATCAACGATTTTAGATTCTAGCTGTGAACAGGAACCGTAAACGAAACGGAGGTTCCGCCCTGGTTTCGATTCTCGATCCAAATATTCCCGCCATGCTCCTCAACAATACCTTTGCATATAGCGAGACCAAGGCCCGAGCCCCGATGGCTTCGAGTATGACCCATATCAACTTGCCGAAATCCCTGAAACACAACCTCGAGGGCTTCTTTCGAGATCCCTGGTCCTTCATCGGTAATGGTAAACCGTGCCATCCCCGCGTCTGTGACCTCCGGACTTAAGTCTATAGAAACTTTGCTACCATCCGGTGAGAATTTATAAGCGTTATCAAAAAGATGAAGCAAAACATTTAAAATGTAGTTCTCATCACAAGCCAACCACACCGGCTCCGTGGCTTGCCCCCTAAAATGAGGCTTGATGCAGCTTTTGTGCCTCTCTGTCACCAAGACAGATGCGTCATGCACAAGGTCCTGAGCGCTGACGCGTTCGGTAGCCAACTTAAGAAAACCCGCTTCAATCTGAGCGTAATCCAGTACACCCGATAAAATATTGTTGAGTTCGTGAGCCGAATCTTGGACTCGATTCAGCATGACCCGTTGCTCGGACATACTGACTTCAAGTGGCTGAAACGCAACCACATACATCTGGTCTTCACAATCAGGACAGTGAGCCACACGAGGGTCGTCCATAGTCGTTAGTAAATCATCTTGAAACTGAATACTGCACGCTTTGCATTCCCATAGGTAATCACAAGAGATTGCTTGCAGTACCAAGGGTGGCAAATTGAGAAGCGCGTTTAACGGTGTTCGAACCTCATGAGACATGTTTGCCAAAAAGTGACTTTTCACCATATTGGCTTCGTGAGCCTCGTCAAGAGCCAAGGCCAGCTGCTCGTGGCTGCTTCGAAGTGCCCGCGCAGCTGCATTGCGCTCACCTTGTAAGATTTGAATTTTATCTGCCAAAGCAAAAGCAACCAATGTGGCCCCCGCAATGCTTCCCAGAATCTGCATAGCATCAATAAGAAATGTGCTCGGCAAAATTCCTTTTTTCTGCAGGCCGCCTAAAATCGTGGCACTAAGTAAGATGGGCCAGGCCATCAAGAAGAAACGAGCGGGCCGATAGCCTGAGCGCCAGCGCATAAACGCGCCGATGAAAACAATCACAGGGCTCACAATCACAATGGGAATCGTCAGCCGGACTGCCTGATTATAGTGCAAAAAGAAGCTGGCGGTTCCAATGACGACGTAGCCAATAAAGAGCAACTTAAAAACCTTATGCCAAAAAGCGCTCCAAGATTTGATTTCGAGAAAGTTCAATCCAAAAATAAACACGCACCCGTTGCAATAGGCTAAAAGCGGAGGGATGGTCATGTTTCCGAGATAGGGATTCTCTGGAAACAAATAGCGCAGCGTATCCCCATTCAACGCTGAGTTGGTCAAAAGAATCAGCAATAAGAAAATACTACAAAGCAAGTATTGAATATCTCGCAGGCTGATAAAAATTAAGAAGTGGTAAAAAAACATCGCCAGCATGATGCCGTAAAAACATGCCCAGAGCGCAGTATCTTCTAAAGCATAAGTATCAAAAGCGGACTCAACCTCGAGGAACAGAGGCATTTGCATCGAGCCATGGGTTTGAGCTCGGATCCAAAACGTTGCTCTCTCCCCCTTTTCCAAGACAATCGGGAAATGAATGCTTTTATGGGGTCTATGCTTATTGGTGAACGGAATATGATCCCCGCCGTACCGAGGGCTGCTTGGGTAACCTTCTCTATCCAGGTAAATTCGAAAATTATCAATCAGGCCGTAGCGGTTTGAAAATACCAAATTACTCTCGTCGAGCGCATTGGTGACTTCAACTTTAAACCAATAAGCTGAGTCGGAGATCCCAAAATTAGGAACATCTCGTTTGTGCTTCTGAAATTTCGCATCGAACTGACCAGAACGTAACTGCGCAATGGTCACTTCACCGGACTGGTCCTCGAAATAGATGACATGTGGACCAAGCTCTAAACTTGGCTGGTCTAGCACCACGCCCATGGTGGATGTTGCCAGCATCAATGCAAAGAGCTGCATCATCGATAGTCATCTCCTTTAAGGGTAATGCTATCGATTGTTTGAGGCTAACGCCACCGGTGGACTCAGGCTTTAAAGCGCACGGACCATTAGGTTAGAAACAAGCTTTGTGAAGGCTGTTGGGTCGTTGAGCGTCCCACCTTCGGCCAAAAGTGCTTGTCCATGTAGGAGCTGTGCATACTCTCCAATTGCTGGATCTTCAGCATTGGCGTCTACTTTACCGCGCAGCTTCTCAAGGATGGGATGATTCGGATTAACTTCCAAAATACGCTTACTGGCTGGAACACCCTGCCCCATGGCACTCATGAGCTGAGCCATCTGAGGAGACATATCATCTTGATCCACAACCAAGCATGCAGGAGATGAGGTCATTCGGTTCGTTAAACGAACTTCTTTCACCTCGTTGTCGAGCAACGCCTGAAGCTTCTCTAAAAGCGATTTAAAGTTTTCTTCGCTCTTCTTAAGGTCTTCCCGCGCTTTTTCCTTTTCCTCTTCGGTACCGAGGTCGACTTCACCCTTGCTGATAGAAGCAAAATTGAGGTCTTCGTATGCAGGTGCGCGCTCTAGCCAAACTTCATCAACCGGATCGGTGAAGAAGAGAACTTCGTATCCCTTGTCTTTGAAAGACTCG